>JANMKO010000529.1:0-1517 GCA_031372085.1 Betaproteobacteria bacterium | reverse complement strand
ATGCGCGCCAGCCGCTGGCTGCGGGTGAGGTGCTGGGCCAGGCCGTTCTGGGTGTCGTAGCGGATCAGGCCCCGCGGGTAGTTCATCTTGTCCATCACGCTGTCGCACACATCGATGCAAGCGGCGCAGCCGATGCACTCGTATTGCAGGCCTTGGCGGATGTCGATGCCGGTGGGGCAGACCTGCACGCACAGGGTGCAATCGATGCAGTCGCCCAGGCCCAGCTTGGCGGGGTCGGCCTTGCGGGAGCGTGATCCGCGCGGCTCACCGCGCTCGGTGTCGTAGCTGATGATGAGGGTGTCTTTGTCGAACATCACGCCCTGGAAGCGGGCATACGGGCACATGTATTTGCACACCTGCTCACGCAGAAAACCGGCATTGCCGTAGGTGGCCCCGCCGTAAAAAAGCACCCAGAACCACTCCCACGGGCCAAAGCCCAGGGCCAGTGCCTCGGCGGCCAGCGTGTGGATGGGCGTGAAGTAGCCGACGAAGGTGAAGCCGGTCCACAGGCTCAGGCCGATCCACACCGCCTGCTTGGCGCTTTTGCGCCCCAGTTTGTTGACAGTCCAGTCAGCGGCGTCGAGCTTCATGCGGGCGATGCGGTCGCCTTCGATGCGCTTTTCAACCCACATGAAGATCTCGGTATACACCGTCTGCGGGCAGGCAAAACCGCACCACAGCCGGCCCGCCACCGCCGTGAACAAGAACAGCGCGTAGGCCGCGATGATCAGGATGCCGGTGAGGTAGATGAAGTCTTGCGGGTACAGCACCAGCGGGCCGATGTAAAAGCGCCGCGTGCCCAGATCAAACAGCACCGCCTGGCGGCCGTTCCACGGCAGCCATGGCAGGCCGTAGAACAGCAACTGGGTGGCCCACACCAAGCCCCACCGCCACTTGGCAAACAGCCCCGTCACGGCCCGGGCGTAGATTTTTTTCTGCGCCTGGAACAGCGACACCATGGCCACGGCCGCGTCGTCGCCCACCAGGCCGCTGGCGTCGGCCGACGCTGGCAAGGCCGCCGGCTGGGCGGCGGTGGGACGGAGCGGGGTCAACGGCACTGGGCGGACAGGCGTGGCCGAGGTCTGGCCGAGGTCTAGCGCGCCGCCACGGCGGTGGCCTGAGACAAAGTCCAGACGTAGGCCGCCAGCACGTGGATCTGCTCGGCGCTCAAGCGCCCCTCGAAGTTGGGCATCACATTGCTTTTGCCCTGGTTGACGATGGCGACGATGGCGTCCTCACCCCAGCCGTGCAGCCACACTTTGTCGGTCAGGTTGGGCGCGCCCAGCGCCTGGTTGCCTTTGCCGTCGGCGCCGTGGCAGGCGGCACAGGCCGCAAATTTGAGCTTGCCCAGCTGGGCGGCCAGGTTGTTGTGCGCACTGCCCGACAGGCTCAACACATAGTTGGCCACGTTTTTCACGTCGTCCGGGCTGCCCACGGCGGCGGCCATCGGCGGCATCACGCCCGTGCGGCCGGCGGTGATGGTCTTGGCGATGTAGTCGGGCCCGCTGCCGCCCAGC
>JANMKO010000511.1:0-2009 GCA_031372085.1 Betaproteobacteria bacterium | reverse complement strand
TTCGGTGACGGCACGGATCGCCGCCGCCAGCGTGCTGTCCAGCCACTCATCGGCGTCGATGCTGAGCACCCAGGTGCCGGTGGCCGCCGCCAGCGCGCGCTGCTTTTGCGGGCCGAATCCCGGCCAGTCGGCGGTGCTGATGACGCGCGCGCCGTGCTGGCGGGCCAGCGCGGCCGTGCCGTCGCTGCTGGCTGAATCGACCACGATGATCTCGTCGGCAAAAGCCACCGACGCCAGGCAGGTGGGCAGGCGCTCGGCCTCGTTTTTGGTGATCACGATCACCGACAGGCGTGCTGCGGCGGGGGTTGACACAAGCGCGGTCATGCGGGGTCGCCTTGCATCACCACGTCGATCAACCGCCGCGCCGAGTGCTCGGCTTGAACCTGGGCCGCCGCCACCCGGGCGCGGGCGGCAAAACCGGCGTGGTCGGCCAGCACCTGGTCGATGGCGCTGATCAGGCCGCCGGCCGACAAATCCGTGGTGACCACGCCAGCGCCAAAGCGCCGCAGCAGGCCGGCCATCCACGTGCCGTCGCTGGCCACCACCGGCGCACCGGCGGCCAGCGCGTCCAGCGTCACGCCGCTGACCCGGTCTTTGAAGTCGGCCGCCCGGTAGGGTTGCAGCACCAGCGCACCGTCAAACAGCGCACGGTAGCCGGCCGGGCTCAGGGCTTCGTCGATCAATACCAGCCCGGGGTGGCTGGATTGCAGGCCGCGCAGCCGGGTGAGCGCCGACGCCAGCGCCGGGTCGTGACGGTGGCGCAGCTCGATCGAGGTCTGCACGGTGATCGGCCAGGCCAGGCCGCGCCGCGCCAGGTCGGCCACCAGATCGACCACCTCGGCAAAGCCTTTGTCGATGCGCGCCCCGCCCGCCACCAGCAGGTGTTTGAAGGCCGGCGGCGCGGCGGCCGGCGCTGGCGCACTGGCGGCCAGCGGGTAGGGCACTTGCGTGGCCGGCAAGCCGCAGGCGCGAAAAAAATCGACCACCGACGCCGTGGGCGCCAGGATTTCAAGGTGCGGCTGGCGCCGCGCCAGGGCCGACAGCCGGCGCGCCCTGGCCGGTTTGCCGCTGAGCCAGTGCACAAACAAAAACAGCTTGTGCGGCGGGATTTGCCCGCTGGCCGCCCAATCGGCCAGCAGCAGGTCGGCGCTGCCGGCGGTAGAGATCAGCACGCGCCCGGGCTGGCGCAGCAGGCGGCGCAGCAGCCAATAGGTTTGCGGGCGGCGCCAGCGCCGGCTGAAGTGGGCCACCAGCCGGGCCGGGCCGGGCCAATCGGCCAGCGCGCTGCGGCCGGCCCAGACGGTGATGCCGGCCGGGCTGGATGTCTCGATGGCGGCCGCCGTGGCGGCGTCTACCAGCGCGCGCACCAAGCTGTGGCAATGGCCGGCCGGGCCGGTGAGCGTGGGCTCGATGATGTGCAGCGGCGCGTGCATGGGGTGGTGGCTGGGTGCTGGCATGCCGGGATGCGGCGCTCAGCCGTCGTGTGGCGCGTGGGCCGCCACGGGGGCAACCCCGCCCGCCTGGTTGGCGGCGGCCTGCCGGCCCGCCCGCAGCCGGGCGACCCAGCCCAGCAGCGCGTCCAGATGGGCATCGACCGACGGGTTGTAGCGCAGCGCATCCAGCGGGTTTACCACGCCCAGCGTGCCGTCGCGCCAGCGCGCCAGCGCCTCGTCGATCACCGCCGCCAGGCTGGCCGGCACGCCCACGTCAAACGGCAGCGCCGCCGGCCCGCCCAGCACCTCCATGCAGCCCATGCCGGCAGCGCCGATCAGCGGCGTGCCGCACAGCACCGATTCGACCCCCACCAGCCCAAACGGCTCGTAGCGTGAGGCCATCACCGTGCAGTCCACCGCGCGGTAGACATCCTCGATGTCGTCGCGGTAGCCCAGGTAGCGCAGGTTGGGCGCCTGCACGTGCACCGGCCGGCCGGCCACCACCAGCAGCACCGGCTGGGCGCTGTGGCCGAGCGCGGCCACCAGCAGATCCAGCCCCTTGCGGGCATGGCCGGT
>JANMKO010000692.1:0-5358 GCA_031372085.1 Betaproteobacteria bacterium | reverse complement strand
CACGGTGATCTTCAACTTGCCGGCGCTGTCGGTAACGCCGCGCAGCACACCGTCCACCGCCACCTGCCAGCCGGCGCCCACGGGGGTTTGCACCGGCCCGACCACACCGGCGGCATAAGCGCCGCTGATGTCGATCTGCGCGGCGCTGGCGGCCGTCAGCCGGGTGCCGTGCACGCTGAACACGGTTTGCGCCACCGCCTGGCCGTAGGTCAGCAGCCGCACGGTGGTGGCCACCGATGCATCGGGCGCCAGCGTGCCGGTGGGCAACGCCAGCACGATGAAGTCAGCGCCGCTGGCGGTTTTGCCGTGGCTGTTGTACAGCGCCACGTTGGCGGGCGTGGCCGATTCAAGCGCCAACGTCAGCGGGCCGTGCAGCGTGACGCCGGACCGGTTGGTCACCGTCACCTGCGCATCAAAGCTGCCGGTGCTGCGGTTGGCCACCAGGCCCGAGCGGGTGATCTGCACGCTGGCGGTCAGGTCAGCGGCCTGGGCAGTGCCCCAGCCGGTGGCCAGCAGGGCGGCCAGGAACACGGACTGCAAGCCCGACCCGCGCACGGCGGGTGCGGCCAACACGGCGCGTGCGGCCAACACGGCACCAACCTGCGGTCGCGTGCGACGGCGGCGCAACCCGGCCAAGCCGGCCAACCCGGCCAGCGCCAGCAGCACCAGGGCCCACGATGCCGGCTCGGGCACGCCGCCACCGCCACCGCCCACCGCCGCCGCGCCCCAGCCCAGCGCCAGCGCCGAGGTCTGGCCAAACACCTGCAACTGGCCGGCGCCGCTGCCGTCGATCAAGAACAGCAGCAGCGCGTTGTTGCCGGTCGGGTCGTCGGTATCGACCAGCGACAGCCCGGTGTTGACGTCCAGCAGAAAGACCGAAAACGCGTCGGCAAAACCGCCGGCCAGCGGCGCCGCGCTGGTGGCGTCGAAGACAAAGCTGAGGTCACCGGCGCCTGTCAGCGCCAGCAGCGCCTCATTGAAAAAGCCGCTGTCCTGCAACAACAGGCCGCTGGCCAGCGTGCCGCTCACCGCGCCGGTCTGGCTTTGCAGCGCCAGCGTGCCGTCGGACAAAAAGCTGCCGGCTGTCAGGCGGTTGGGCGCGGCATTGCCGTCGACAAAATCAAGCGCCAGCAGCGCTTGCGGCCCGGCGGCGGCCAACCCCGTGGCCTGGAACCTGACCGGCGCGGCCGAGGCGGATGACCAAGCCAGCAACACCGACAACCACCCGGCGCAGACCCAAAAAAACCAACGTGCCACCATGCAAACCCTCCTCGACACCCGGCAGGATGGCCGCGTCGGGAAAGTGTTTCATGCCCATCGCGCCATCCGACCTGTCAACCTGGGGATTGACTGCCCCGCAGCGCCGATCAGCACCGGTCAGCACCGGTCAGCACCGGTCAGCGTCGGCTGGTGGCGCCAGCGCCCGGCACCGCCCTGGCAACGCGGCTCAGGGCTTTTTGGCCAGCCGCATCACATCGCTGTCCTGGCGCATCGAGAACCGGCCCAAGAAGCTGTTGCCCAGCAGCACCACCGGCATGTCGGCCGGCAGCACGATGGCGGCCACGTTGGCGATCTCCACCCCGCCCAGCCGCACCGAGCTCAAGTTGATGGCATACACCGGCACCGGGCCGTTGGCGGTCTGCGTCAGGCCGGGCTTGCCGCGCTGCCAGTCCAGGCCGATGCGGTTGGCCTCACGCTGGCTCAGGGCCACCGTGGTGGCGCCGGTATCAACCAGAAACTGCACCGCCTTGCCGTTGATCGTGCCGGTGCCGCCAAAGTGCCCGCCCGGGCCCATCGGCAGCACGATGTCGCCGGCAGCGGCGTTGGCGGCGGCGTTGGCGGCGGCGTTGGCGGCGTTCACACCGTCGCCCGCCCCGGTCAGCCGGGCCGGCGCAGCGCCCAAGCGCAGCGTGAAGGCCCGCCCGCCCACCTCAACATCGGCCCGGCCGTCGGCCAGCCGGCGCAGCGTGACGCCCTGCGCCGTGGCACCCACCGCCAGCGTGCGCGGCTGGCCGTCGATCACCAGCAGCGCTTTGTCGGCGCCCATGCTGCCGGCCAGCGTGACGCTGGGGCTGGCGGCCGGGGTGAGCGCCGGGATGAGCGCCTGGGTAAGTGCCTGGGTAAGTGCCTGGCCATCGGCCGCGCCGCCGATGGCCGCACCGCCGATGGCCACGCCGATGGCGCCGGCCAGGCCTGCGGCACGGGCCAGCCGCCGGCCAGCGGCCCAGCGCTCAATCACGGAAGTTGTTGAAAGCCAGCGGCACGTCGGCCACCTCTTTGCGCAGCAGCGCCATCGCGGCCTGCAAATCGTCGCGCTTGGTGCCGGTGCAGCGCACGCTGTCGCCCTGGATGGCGGCCTGCACCTTCAACTTGCTTTGCTTGATGACGGTCTGGATCTTCTTGGCCGTCTCGCTGTCGATGCCCTGTTTGACGGGCACGGTGAGGCGCACCTTGTCGCCGCCCATCTTCTCGATCTTGGCGCTGAAATCGAGAAACCGGATGTCCACGCCGCGCTTGCTGAGCTTGGTGCTCAGCAGGTCTCGCACCTGCGCGATCTGAAAATCGCTGTCGGCATGCAGCGCCAGCGTGCGGTCTTTGCCGGCCTCGGTGCTTTCTACCCGGGCGGCCGAGCCTTTGAAATCGAAGCGGGTGCCGATCTCTTTGTTGCTTTGCTCGATGGCGTTGCGCAACTCCACCAGATTGGGTTCAAGCACGGTGTCAAAGCTGGGCATGGCGCGGGCGATCGAAGGGGAGGGAAGCAAAAATTCTGCCACGCGGCAGCGCCGGCCGGGGGCCTGGATGCGGCGCGAGAGCGGGCTTCAGACAAAACCCATGCGGTCGAGCAGGGCGCGGGTGGTCGCCAGCCGGTCGCGCAGCGCGGCGGCCGCGGCGTGGCAATCGAGCGCGCTGTAGCCGGCGCCGTCGGCCTCGATGCGCTGCGCCAGCGCATGCACCGCGCGCAGCCCCATGCTGGCCGCTGCGCCCTTGACGGCATGGGCCAGCGCGGGCAGGGCGGCGGTGCGGGCGCTGTCCAGCGCGTCCAGCAGCGCGGCCTGGCTGCCGGATTCGTCGTTCAACACCCCCAGCGTCACCGACCGGTAACCCGACAGCGAGACGCCGACGCAGATGTCGCCGATCACCACCATGTCGAGTTGCACCGCCACATCGGCGGCCCGAAAGCGCCTGCGCGGGGCTTGCGGGGCCGGCGGGGCCGACGGTGGGACATGGTTCTGGGACAGGGTCACGGGCATCTCGACAGGTTGTTGAGCGCGGGCGCCCGGCACGTGCCCGGGGCGCGGGCCGCACGCCGGGCCACCAGCTACGCCTCAATATCGTCCCACCGCCAGGCAATCAAGAGGAATTTGTTCATGGCTGCAGCGCTTGTGTGCGGCTGGCGGTGGCGGCGGGATGGCGGCGCGCTGCGCCGGGCAGCGCACCCGGGGTTGGGCAGCCATCGGCCAGAATCTGGCCATGCCGCCAGCCACCCCGCCAGCCGGCCCGCCAGCCACCCCGCCAACCACCCCGCCAGCGATGCCGCCCGGCCCGCCGCCTGCGCCTGCGTCTGCGTCTGTGTCTGCGGCCGCCCCGGCCGCCCCGCCGCCGCTGGCCATCGAGCGCGGCTGCAATCTGCGCACGCTCAACACCTTCGGCCTGCCGGCGCTGGCGCACACGCTGGTGCGCATCCGCAGTGATGCCGACGTGCGCCGCGTGCTGGACCACCCCGCGCTGGGACGCGCGCCCAAGCTGGTGCTGGGCGGCGGCAGCAACCTGGTGCTCACGCGCGACCCGCAGGCCGTGGTGCTGCATGTGCAGGTGCTGGGCCGGCGCCTGCTGGCCGAGCAGGGCGACGCCTGGATCGTCGAGCTGGGCGCCGGTGAAAACTGGCATGACGCGGTGGCCTGGACGCTGGCCCAGGGCCTGCCCGGGCTGGAGAACCTGGCGCTGATCCCCGGCACGGTGGGCGCCGCGCCGGTGCAAAACATCGGCGCCTACGGCGTCGAGCTGGCCGAGCGCTTCCACTCACTCGACGCGGTCGATCTGGTCACCGGCCGGGGCGTGAGCCTGGACGCCCGGGCCTGCCACTTCGGCTACCGCGACAGCGTCTTCAAGCAGGGCGGGTTTGGCGGCCTGGCCGGCAAAAGCCTGATCACCCGGGTGCGGCTGCGCCTGCCCAAACCCTGGCAGCCGGTGCGCGGCTACGTCGACATCGAGCGCCGCATGGCCGAGACCGGCAATGCCGCGCCCGACGCACAAACCCTGTTTGATTGGGTCTGCGCCATCCGCCGCGCCAAGCTGCCCGACCCGGCCGTGATCGGCAATGCCGGCAGCTTTTTCAAAAACCCGGTGGTCAGCGCCGAGCAGTGCCGCGACATCATCGGCCGCGACCCCCACCTGGTGCACTACCCGCTGGCCGACGGCCGCTTCAAGCTGGCGGCCGGCTGGCTGATCGACGCCTGCGGCTGGCGCGGCAAAGCCATCGGCGGCGCGGCGGTCTACGAGCGCCAGGCGCTGGTGCTGGTCAACCGGGGCAGCGCCACCGGGGCCGAGGTGGTGACGCTGGCCCGGGCGATCCAGGAGAGTGTGTACGGCCGCTTCGGCATCCGGCTGGAGCCCGAGCCGGTGGTGGTGTAGCGCGGTTTTGCACACGCGCGCCGGGCCGCGCGCCCAGCGCTGCCGCCGGCAGACAATGCCGGCCATGAACCCCCGCACGCCACCGATTGCCCCCGCCACCGGCCCGTTGAGCGAGGCCGAACTCGATGCCCTGCAAACCCTGCTGGACAGCCTGCCCACCACGCTGGAGCCGCTGGACACGGTGATGATCGACGGCTATCTGTGCGGCGTGCTGCTGCAACCCCAGCCGGTGCCCGAGGCGCGCTGGCTGGCGCACATTGCCGATGTGGATGGGCGCAAAACACCCGCTCGTTTCGATGCCGTGCTGTTGCGCACGCTGGTGCACCGCCGCTACGTGCAGTTGAACCAGGCCATCAGCCAGCGCCAGTGGTTTGACCCGTGGGTGTACCAGCTGGACGACCAGGCCACGCCGTCGGAGACGGTGCTGCCCTAGGTGGCCGGCTTTGCCACGGCGGTGGATTTGTTCACCACGCTGATGGACCGCCATGAGCCGGCGCTGCTGGAGCCGCTGGCCACGCTGTACCGCCACCTCGATCCGGACGATCTGGAAGACGCCGAAGACCTGCTGGCCGAGATCGAGACCCTGGCGCCCCCCGAAACCCTGGTGGAGGCGGTGGAAGACCTGGTGCGCAGCGTGCTGCTGATGGCCGCCGTGTCGCGGCCGGTGGTGGCCGGGCGCACGGCCCGGCACAACACCGGTAGCGGCGCGGGCGGCAGCGCCGCACC
>JANMKO010000423.1:0-2920 GCA_031372085.1 Betaproteobacteria bacterium | reverse complement strand
ATTCATGAAATTCGACCCCAAAGCCCGCAAGCACGTGATCTACAAAGAAATCAAGCTGCGTTGACCGTCGGCTGTCATTCGGCAGCCCGGCGCCGCGCTAAAACCCGCCGTCAACCGGTGGGTTTTTTTTCGTCCAGCGCCAGCCGATGCGCGGCGCCCGCCCGGCCAGGCGCGGGCTTGGGCGACACTGCCGGCATGAAGACCCGCACTTGCCCCGCCAGCACCCGGCGCGCCGCCGGTGCCTTGACCGTGGTCGCCGCAGTGCTGTTGGCCGCGTGCCCACCCGCCCGGGCCAATGACCGGCCTTTCGAGTCGGCCCGCACCGCCGTGGCCGAGGACGACGACCAGGTCTGGAGCTTCGAAGTCTGGGGCCGGCAGATCGGCCGCTTGCGCAGCCTGACGGTTGAGCCCGATTACAGCTTCGACCCGGCCAATTCGGTGCAGATCGAGCTCACCCGGCAGCTTGACCGGCAGGGCCAAGACAGCGGCCACGAAGTGGAGCTGGAGTACAAGCACCTGTTCAACCGGCTGGCGCGCGACGGCTGGGGCTGGGGCATCAGCGCGGCACTGGGCGCCGAGCGCAATGCCAGCGGCAGCGCCCGCACGCTGGCCCTGCGCCTGCCGCTGTCGGTCGATCTGGGCCACATCGGCAGGGGCGCCGACGGCAGCGCCAGCGGCAGCCTGCTGCATCTCAACCTGGGCGTGCAAAAAACCGGCTCGGCCCGGCGCCAGTGGGCCAGTGCGGTGGCGTTTGAGCAGCCCCTGCCCCAGCGCAGCCTGCTGTTTGCCGAGCTGGCACGCGACGGCGCCGCCCAGTTGGCCCAGGTCGGCGTGCGGCACTGGCTGCGGCGTGAAAAGCTGGCCATCGACCTGGCCTGGCAGCAGCGGCGCGGCGACGGTGAGCGCAGCGCCGGCTGGGTGGCGGGCATCGGCTGGTACGACCTCTGAGGCGGCCGAGGGCCGCCGCGCCGGCTCAAACAAGGGCACCGAAACGCAAAGCGCGCGGCCGGTCGTGAAAAAAGGGCCCCGCAGGGCCCTTGTTGGCTGGCTGGCTTGCTGGGGGCGTGGATCAGGCGTGCGCCGCCCGCAACCGGATCGAGAACTGCTCGAGTGCCACGATGCCGCTGCTTTCGGCCTTTTTGCACCAGGCTTGCAAGTCGCTCACCAGTTGGTCGGCCGAGACGTTGGTGCGCGTCCAGAGCTGGCGTAATTCTTCACGCATCGTCACCAGTTTGGCCAGCTTGGGGCTGCCTTTGACGGCACTTTCAAGCTGCGGCAGCACACTGGCGGGGATCCGCTCGGCGTCGCGGTGCAGCCAGCGCTTGGCCAGTTGCAGCTCGGTCAGATTGACGCTGCCCTGGGCCTTGACGCGGGCCAGCTCGGCGCCGCAGGCGGCGCGCAGCTCACTGGCGTATTTGGCCATCACCTCGTAGCGGTTGGCGATGATCGCCTCCAGCGTGTGGGCGTCGGCCTGTGGCCGCACCGCCCCCAGTTTGAGCTGCGGCGCGGTCTTGCGCACTTTGGCCAGGCCCAGCACCTCAAGCGCCCGGATGTAGCCCCAGGCGATGTCGAACTCAAACGGCTTGACCGAGAACTTGGCCGACGTGGGGTAGGTGTGGTGGTTGTTGTGCAGCTCTTCGCCGCCAATCAGGATGCCCCACGGCGAGACATTGGTGGACGCATCGGCAGCCTCAAAGTTGCGGTAGCCCCAGTAGTGGCCGATGCCGTTGATGATGCCGGTGGCCATCACCGGAATCCACAGCATCTGCACCGCCCAGACGGTGAGCCCGATGGCGCCGAACAGCAGCAGGTCGATCACCAGCATCACGCCCACGCCTTGCCAGCTGAAACGGGTGTACAGGTTGCGCTCGATCCAGTCATCGGGCGTGCCCAGGCCGTACTTGCTGATGGTCTCGGGGATCTTCGACTCGGTGCGGTACAGCTCTACCCCCGTCAGCAACAGGGCCTTGATACCGCGGGTTTGCGGGCTGTGCGGGTCTTCTTCGGTCTCGCACTTGGCGTGGTGCTTGCGGTGCACCGCGACAAACTCTTTGGTCACCATGCCGGTGGTCAGCCAGAGCCAGAAGCGAAAGAAGTGCGACGGGATGGCGTGCAAATCCAATGCCCGGTGCGCCTGCGCCCGGTGCAGAAAGATCGTCACCGAGCAGATGGTGATGTGCGTCATCAGCAAGGTCACCAGCAGCACCTGCCAGCCAGAGGCACTGGCCCACAGGCCGTTGGCCAGCAGATCCACCAACCCGTCCACCGAAGAAAACCACAGCGTCGAAAGCAAACTCATCTTGGCCTTTTGCCGCCCCAAATCAGGGCGAATTGCGAATTGTAGGTGAGCAAACCAGCCCGACCGGCGTGGAATTGCGTAGCGCGCGCCCCGCTATCAAGCAGATGCGGGTGATTTGCGCTGGCGCAATGCAAACGTTGTCAATTGCGTTGCCAAACCGCTGCAAAAAAGCCGTCGGTGGCATGTTTGTGTGGCCACAGCCGCAAATAACCGTCCTGCGCCAGCTCGTCGGCCCGCTCAACATGGGCCGCGCGCAGCGCGTCTTGCGCCGGCAGCAACACAAAATCAGGGTGGGCAGCGGAGAAACTCTCGGCCACCACCTCGTTTTCATCACGCAGCAGGCTGCAAGTGGCATACACCAGCCGGCCGCCGGATTTGACCAGCCGCGCCGCGCTGGCCAGGATGGCCGTCTGCTTGGCCTGCAACTCCAGCACCGCCTGCGGCGACTGACGCCATTTCAGGTCGGGGTTGCGCCGCAATGTGCCCAGCCCGGAGCACGGCGCGTCCACCAGCACCCGGTCGATCTTGCCGGACAGGCGTTTCACCCGCTCATCCCGCTCATGCGCGATCTGCGCCGGGTGCACGTTCGACAAACCACTGCGCGCCATGCGGGGCTTGAGC
>JANMKO010000412.1:0-3756 GCA_031372085.1 Betaproteobacteria bacterium | reverse complement strand
TCTTCAACCTCGACGGTGCCAGCGCCACCCTCGGACCGCTGCAAAAGGCCAACCAGCTTCATGTCAGCCTGCAAAACGCCTCGACGATGACGCTGGGCGGATACGTCGGCGCTGCCGATGTCAGCAATTCCACTTTCAGCGTCGCCGGCGGTTCCAGGCTCAATGCGTCGACGTTGCGGGGCACGCTGAGCGAGCGTGGCCTGGTGAACACCACGCTGCTCAGCGCTGCGGGCAGTGGCTCGGTGCTTGACTTGTCGGGCTTGCGCACCTTCGACGTGGGGCAAGGCGGCGGCTACGACGATTTCATCACCGCCACCACCCGCAGCAGAATCGATCTATCGGGTGTCACCACGCTGGTCGCCCCCACCAGCACCCGGTCGGTGATCTTTACCGCCAACAGCGGCGCCAGCATCAACCTGGCCTCACTGCAGACCATCAACACCGCCAGCGGCGGAAAAGTGAGCTTCAATGTCGACTCCGGCGCAAGCCTGTTGCTGCACGGCATCCATGCCGGCCCGGGCGTCAACATCGGGCTGTCAGGCGCCGGCAGCCGCCTGACGGTGGCCGGCAGCCTGGCCCTGCTGGCCGGCAGCACGCTGGCCGCCGGCACTGGCACGCGGATCGACATCAGCGGCAGTTTCTCGTTCGCGCAGACCGTCGAATCGCAGATGAACCTCGACCTGGCCACCCTCGGCTTCAACGGCAGCGGCGGGCACTGGCTGGAGGTCGGCGGCCGGCGCAATGGCCTGCCTGTGGCGGCGGCACCGGTGCCGGGCAACTTCGGCATCGGCCAGCTGGTGGTGGGCCAGGCCAATGCGGCTGCGACCTGGGTGCAGCTGGTCGATGCGGTGAACAACGGCAACCGCGTGGGCGGCACGGGCGAAGCGCTGTACCTGAACAGCGACGCCGACGGCAACGGGCTGGCGATTCTGGGGGGCTCGACGCTGGTGATCGGCGGCCTGGACGTCTACACCTACCAGACCGGCCAATGGGTGCACCTGAACGATTTGTTCAAGAACGGGGCGACGAGGATCGCCTATGACCAGGGCTTTGTCTCGCTGACGGCGGTGCCTGAGCCGCTGACCGTGCCCATGCTGCTGGCCGGCCTGGGCTTTGTCGCCTGGCGCCGACGGCAAGCGGTCAATCCAGTTGCCGCGCCGCCACCAGCGCCCGCAGCAGCGCCCGGTTGACGGCCGGCACGGCCATCAGCAGGGCGTCGGCGGCGCTGCGGATGTCGTAGATCGACGCCGCCTCGATGGCCTGCACCAGCGCCAGGTAAGGCAGCAGCGGGCCGTTGCCGTGCAGCAGGGCGGCACGCACCGCGTCGCTGACGGGGATGCTTTTGAGCAGGGCCTCGAACGGCTGCTGCATCAGCCGGTCGAGCAGCGAGAACACGCCGCAGATGAACAGCTCGGCCCGCTTGTCGTCGTCGCAGCCGCCGTCGCGGCCCAGCTCTTCCATCACCAGGCCGCGCCGCACCGCCGCGTAGATGACCGGGCGCATGTTGTTGTCGCGGCTGCCCGACGCCAGCAGCAGCGCCAGCCAGCGCTTGAGCCGCTGGTAGCCGAGCAGCAGGATGGCATGGCGGAACGACGTGACCTCGACGCCCAGCCCGAAGGCCGGTGAGTTGATGTAGCGCATCAGCTTGAAGGCCATCGTCGGGTCGTTTTTCATCACCGCTTCGAGCCGGTCTACCGGCTCTTGCCGGTCTACCCGGTTGATCAGCTCGACGATGGCCGTCAGCTCGGGCTGGCCGGTGCGGCCGGCGGGTGCGGGGCGGTCACTGGCCGCCGCGTCGATGGGCCAGCCCAGCACGGCGATGGCACCCCGGCCAAATGCATCTGTCATGTGGCCCAGCGTGCGCACGCCGGCCTGCACATGCGGGATGTTGCGCGACACGCCGCCGGGCGGCGGCATGCCGTCACGCCGCTCATCGGCCAGGTCGATGATTGAGTAGGCAAAACACGGCAGCACCTCACGCGGCAGCGGCGCCAGCGGCCGGCCCTTGATGAGCAGGGTGTTGCCGCGTTGGTGCAGCGCCGTGAGGGCACTGGTGCAGGCCAGGTCACTGGCCATGAAGGCCGGCACCTCCAGCATCAGGTTGAGCGGCAGCGCCGCGCGCATCATGTTTTGCAGCAAGGCCTCACTGACCAGGTTGAGCGACAACCGGCCGCCGTCTGCCGGCCACACTGCCGCCAGCGCGGCCAGCAACTCGGCGGCGTCGGGCTCGGCGTCGGGGCGGATGGGGAACACCGTCAGCCGCAGCGCGGTGATCAGCCGGTGGCGGTCGATCATCGGTGAGTAGCCCAGCGCCACTTGCGCCAGCACGGGGTGTTCAGTCATGGCGGGAGTGTGCCTGGGCACCGGCCTATTTGATGTAGTCGAACAGCGACAGGCGCTGCACCGACGCGTAACTCTGCAACGCCGCCTGGTAGCCGGTGGTCTGGTTCTGGAAGCGGCTGATGGCCTGCACCATGTCCAGGTCTTCGGCATTGGCCTGCACCGCTTTGGCCCACAGCGTGCGGTCCTGGTTGCGGTTGTCGATGGCGTCCAGCCGGTTCAGCGCGCTGCCGGCCTCGGCGCGGGCGGCCTGCATCTGGCCCATCACCGAGTCGATGTCGCGCAGGCCGCTGTTCACCGCCTGGGCCAGCTGGCCGGCGTTGGCACCCGGGTTTTTCAGCGTGCTGATGGCCCGGTCGAGGGCCTCGAAGGCGTCCAGATCGGGCGTGGACGGGTTCAGGCTGAAGCGGTCACCGGCCGCCGGCTGGCCCTTGATGTGCAGCGTCATGCCGTCCACCGTGATGGCGCCGCCCGCGCTGTACGGCACATCGGCCTGGGCCGTGGCCAGGCCGTCCCGCTCGACGGTGAAGGTGCTGCCGGCGCCGCTGCCCGAGAAGACGATCTGGTAGGCCGCGCCGGTGACCGCGCCCGGTGTGGTGACGCTGCCGGCGTCCATCCAGCCGGTGCCGGTGTTGGCGGGCTCGGCGGCGCTGACGAACACGCCGTTGCCGCTGCGCGCGGCCAGCCAGATCGAGGCACCGTCCACCGTGGTGGGCATCTGCTCGGTGGCCGACAGCAAGGTCTGGCCGCCGGTGGCCGCCGGCAGCACACCGGCGGGGGTGTCGAGAAACGGCATCGCGGTGGCGCCCTGGCCGCCAAACAGATAACCGCCCGCGCCATTGCCCTGGTTGGCCAGCGCCAGCAGCTGGCTGCGGTACTGGCCCAGTTGCGCGGCCTGGGCCGCCCGCTCACCGGGGCTGTAGCTGCCGTTGCCGGCGGCCACCAGCGTCTCGCGCACACTTTGCAGCACGTCGCCGGCCTGGCCCAGCGCCGACTCGGCCAGGGTCATCGCGTTGCGGCTGGCGTCCACCGAGCGCTGCTCGCTGCCGATGCGCTGCTGGGCGACATAAGCCCGCTCGGCCCGTGCCGCGCCGACGGGGTCGTCGCTGGGCTTGTTGATGCGCTTGCCGTTGGTCATCTGCAGCTGCGTCTCGGCCAGATCGGTCTGGCGGCGTTGCAGGCTTTCAACGGCGGCTTGGTAGCGGAAGGCGGTGGCAACTCTCATGGCGGGGCCTGACGTAAAACAGTGACGGTGTGGGCTGTGGCCCCTTCCCCCTGCCAGGGGGAAGGCTGGGATGGGGGTGACGAGGCCGGAGCGGCCGCAGGTTCGTGGGGCCCCGCCCCCCCCCCCCCCCCCCCCGCCGGGGGCGCGGGGCCAAGCAGAGCGCGGACCGCCCCGCCCCCGCCCCCGCCCCC
>JANMKO010000322.1:0-2315 GCA_031372085.1 Betaproteobacteria bacterium | reverse complement strand
TGCAGCGGGCCATGCACCAGCACCCTGGCACCCTCTTGCGCCAGCCGCATGGCCAGCAGCGGCGTCAGGTTGGGCAGGCGGCGCGCGCCGTTGTAGCTGGGGATGACGATCACCGGATGGTCACTGTGCAGCGCCAGGCAGCGCGCCTGGGCGGCCTGGGCAAAGCCCAGCAGCTCGTCCACCGTCTCGCCCTTGATGCGCATGGCGAGCGCAAAAGCGCCCACCTCCAGATCGGTGACGCGGCCGTCCAGCACCTGGCCCAGCAGGTCGGCCGCGCGGCCGATGTCGAGTGAGCGCGCGCCCTGGCTGCCACGACCGATCTCTTTGATGTACTGCGCAATGCCCATGCGGATGTCCGGTGGGAGGTTGGTCGGGTGAATCTCGAAATTGCAAGTTTCGGGCCGCCGGCGGGCTTTGTCACCCGACCCGCCGGCTCAGGCCGGGCGGCCGCCGGTCTGCCGCCCGCCGACCCACCGGCCTGCCGGCCCACCGGCCCACCGGCCCGCCGGCCTGCCGACCTGCCGACCTGCCGACCTGCGACCTGCCAAGCGCTGGCCTGCTGACCTGCCGACTTGCCGTGCGATCAAGCCGCCACTGCCGTGCTTTGCACCAGCCGCTTCAGCTCAGGCACGCAAGAACCGCAGTGGGTGCCGCATTTCAGCCGGTCTTGCAGCGCAGCCAGCCGCTGCGCCGCGCCGCCCGGGCAGTGCGCCAGGGCATCGAGGATGGCCGTCTGGCTGACATTCAAGCAGGTGCACACCTGCTGGCCACGCGGCGCCAGCGCCACCGGCGCCTGGGCGCGCGGGCTCAGCAGCAGCCGGCCGTAGGCCTGGGCCGGCAGTTGCTGTTGCAACAAGGCCTTGACCCAACCCTCGGCGCTGCTGTCGCCGGCCAGCATGAAGGCTTGCAGCCGGGCGTCATCGCCGTCGCGCACCAGGCGCATCGCGCGCTGCTGGTGGCGGCGCTTGTCGTCGTAGCGCAGCACCTCTCGGCGCTCGGTGCCCAGGCTGAAGATGTGCTGCATTTCGTCCAGCAGCGCCGGTGGCGGCGCCACATCGGCCGCTGCGCGGAACAACACGCCGTGCTGGCTGTGGCCAAACGGCACGCACAGCGCAAAGCTGAATTGCGCCATCAGCGGCTGCAATCTGTCGCGCGCGGACAGCGCCTGGGCCTCGTCAAACCAGGCGGCCATCAGCAGCCGCCACGGCAGCTGGGCTTTGAGCACCTTGACGGCAGTGTGTTTGAGTTCGGGTTGTTTGGAGATCGGGCAGAACGCTGTGTTGGTCAGCGCGTTGATGCCGGCCTTGGGCTTGCCGGCCTCGCCCCGGCCGCCCAGCACCTCGTCGCCCCAGTGCATCGCCACATGGGCTTGCGCGGGCGCCACGCCGGCATCGGCGCGGGCCGGCAGCGTGATGCTGCCCCGGCGCGAGGTGAGCACAGCCAGATCGCCGTCGGCCAGGCTCAGCCGGGCCATGTCTTGCGGGTTCAGATCAACGGTGGGCTCGGGCTGGTGGCCAAACAGCCGGCCCAGCGTGCCGGTGCGGCTCAGGCCATGCCACTGGTCACGCAGCCGGCCGGTGGTCAGGCTCACCGGGTAGCGCGCATCACGCGGCTCGGCCAGCGCCACGAAGGGCGTGTCAAAAAAGCGCGCCCGGCCGTCCGGGGTTTGAAATTGGCCGTCTTCGTACAGCCGTGATTGCCCAAGGGTCTGACCCTCACGCAACGGCCATTGCCGGGCGCCGGCATCGAGCATCGGGTAGCTCATGCCGGTGATGTCCAGATCCCGGCCGCGGGTCGATTCGCGGTGCTCCAGCCACACCGATTCGGCCGTGTCGTAGCCAAACAGCGTGGGCTGGCCGGGCCGCAGCCGGGCTTCCAGCCGCCGGGCCAGCGCGGTGGCAATCGACCAGTCATGCCGGGTCTCGCCTGGCGCAGCAATGGCGGGCCGCACCCGGCTGATGCGGCGCTCGCTGTTGGTGACGGTGCCGTCCTTCTCGCCCCAGGTGGTGGCCGGCAGCAGCCAGTCGGCATAACGCGCGGTGGCGGTGGTGGCAAAGGCTTCTTGCACCACCACCAGCTCGGCCCGCTCCAGTGCGCGGCGCACGGTGGCCTGGTCGGGCAGCGATTGCGCCGGGTTGGTGCAGGCAATCCACAGCGCCTTGATCTGCCCGTCGGCAGCGGCCTGAAACATCTCGATAGCTGTTTTGCCGGGTTGCGCCGGCACGTCGGCCACGCCCCAGAGTTTGGCCACTTCGGCCCGGTGGTCCGGATTGGCCAAGTCGCGGTGCGCCGACAGCAGATTGGCCAGCCCGCCC
>JANMKO010000302.1:0-3491 GCA_031372085.1 Betaproteobacteria bacterium | reverse complement strand
GGAGTTCGTGCGATGAGCCGCATTGCCGCCACCCTGCAAGCGCTGCAAGCCCAGGGCCGAAAAGCGCTGATCCCCTACATCACCGTGGGCGACCCGTTTGCCGACGCCAGCGCCGAGATCATGCTGGCGCTGGCCGACGGCGGCGCCGACATCATCGAGCTGGGCGTGCCGTTTTCTGATCCCATGGCCGACGGTCCGGTGATCGCCCAGGCAAGTGAGCGGGCGCTGGCGCGCGGCATCGGCATGGCGCAGGTGCTGGCCTGTGTGCAGGCTTTTCGCGCCCGAAACCAGGCCACGCCGGTGGTGTTGATGGGCTATGCCAACCCGGTGGAGCGCTATGACCAGAGGCACGGCACGGGCGCCTTCATCCGCGACGCGGCCGCCGCCGGGGTGGACGGTCTGCTGATCGTCGACTACCCGCCAGAAGAATGCGAGGTATTTGCCGCCGACCTGAAAGCCGCCGGCCTGGACTTGATCTTTTTGCTGGCGCCCACGTCCACCGAGGCCCGCATCCGCGAGGTGGGCCGCATTGCCAGCGGCTATGTCTATTACGTCTCGCTCAAAGGCGTGACCGGCGCCGGCCACCTGGACACCGACGCGGTGGCCGCCGCCGTGCCACGCATCCGCGCCCATGTCAAGGTGCCGGTTGGGGTAGGCTTCGGCATCCGCGATGCGGCCACGGCCCAGGCGGTGGCCCGGGTGTCGGACGCGGTGGTGATCGGCTCAAAGTTGGTGCAAATCCTGCACGCCGAGCCCCGAGACAAGGTAGCGGCGGCCGGCAAAGCCTTCATGGCCGAAATCCGGGCCGCCCTTGATTCGCTGTAGTTTGCTGGAGACCACCCGATGAGCTGGCTTGAAAAACTGCTGCCGCCCAAGATGCAGCAGACCGACCCGACCGAGCGCCGGTCGGTGCCCGAAGGCCTGTGGATCAAATGCCCCGCCTGCGAGACGGTGCTGTACAACGCCGACCTGGCGCAAAACGTCAATGTCTGCCCCAAATGCAGCCACCACCACCGCATCGGCGCCCGGGCCCGGTTGAATGCATTTCTCGATGCCGAAGGCCGCTACGAGATCGGGCAAGAGGTGGTGCCGGTCGATCCGTTGAAGTTCAAGGACAGCCGCAAATACACCGAGCGGCTGAAAGACGCGCTCGAGAGCACCGGTGAAACCGACGCGCTGGTGGTCATCGGCGGCGCCGTGATGAGCGTGCCGCTGGTGGTGGCCTGCTTCGAGTTTGATTTCATGGGCGGCTCGATGGGCTCGGTGGTGGGTGAGCGGTTTGTGCGCGGCGTTGAATCGGCCATCGAGCAAAAAGTGCCGTTTGTGTGCTTCACCGCCACCGGCGGCGCGCGCATGCAAGAGGGGCTGTTCAGCCTGTTTCAGATGGCCAAGACGAATGCCGCGCTCACCCGGCTGGCCAAGGCCGGCCTGCCCTACATCAGCGTGCTGTGTGACCCGACGATGGGCGGTGTGTCAGCCAGCTTTGCATTTGTCGGCGATGTGGTGATCGCCGAGCCGCGCGCGCTGGTGGGTTTTGCCGGGCCCCGGGTGATCGAAAACACGGTGCGCGAAAAATTGCCCGAGGGCTTTCAGCGCGCCGAGTTTTTGCTGAGCAAGGGCGCGATCGACCAGATCGTGGACCGGCGGCAACTGCGCAGCACCATCGCCAGCATGCTGGCCATGCTGCAACGGCAAAGTGCGGACGCGGTGGCTTGACACCGCTGGCCCACCACCGTCCGGGCCCTCGCGGGCCCGGATTTGTTTTGACAGTCTGACAACGCCTTCTTGATGGCCCGTTTCCGATGACCCACCCCACCACGCTGGACGGCTGGCTGGCCCACTGCGAGCAACTGCACCCCAAGACCATCGACATGACGCTGGACCGGGTGGCGGCGGTGCGCGACCGCCTTGGCCTGCGCTTCAACATGCCGGTCATCAGCGTGGCCGGCACCAACGGCAAGGGCTCGTCCTGCGCGATGCTGGAGTCCGTGGCGCTGCAAGCCGGTTACCGGGTGGGGCTGTACAGCAAGCCGCACCTGGTGCACTTTGAAGAGCGCTGCCGCATCAACGACGAAATGGTCAGCGAGCCCGCGTTGCTGCCGCACTTTGCGGCGGTCGAGTCAGCCCGGCAGGGCATCACCTTGACCTGGTTCGAGTTCACCACGCTGGTCATCATGCGGCTGCTGGCCGCCGCGCCGCTTGACCTGGTGATCCTGGAGGTGGGCATGGGCGGCCGGCTGGACGCCGTCAACGCGGTGGACGCCGATTGCGCGCTGATCACCAGCATCGCGCTCGACCACACCGAGTTTCTGGGCCACACCCGCGAGGCCATCGCCACCGAGAAGGCCGGCATCATGCGCGCCGGCCGCCCGGTGGTCGTCAGTGACCCTGAGCCGCCGGCCACGCTGGCCGCGCGCGCGGCTGCGCTGGGCGCCGACCTGTGGCAGCTGGGGCGGGATTTCAATTGCCAGGGCCAGCCGCCAGACACCCGGCAACAGTGGGCCTGGCGCGGCCGGGTGCAGCGCTTCAATGGCCTGGCCTACCCGGCGCTGCGCGGCGCCAACCAGTTGCTCAATGCGGCCGGGGTGCTGGCGGTGTTTGAGGCGCTGCGCGACCGGCTGCCGATCAACGCCCAGGCGGTGCGCAACGGGCTGGCGATGGTGGCGCTGCCGGGCCGTTTTCAGATCATTCCTGGCCAGCCCACGCTGGTGCTGGACGTGGCGCACAACCCGCAATCGGTGGCCGCGCTGGCCAACAACCTGGATCAGATGGGGTTTTTTCCGCAAACCCATGCCGTTTTTGGCGCGATGCGCGACAAGGATTTGCCTGGCCTGCTGGCCCACTTGGTGCCGCTGGTCGATCACTGGCATCTCACCGATCTGCCGCTGGCACGCGGCGCCAGCGCGGCCGATCTGGCGCTGGCCGTGCGCGCGGCCAGCGGCGCCCGGCCGGTCACCACCACCCTGCACGCCACACCCGACGCCGCCCTGCGCGCAGCGGCTTTGGCCGCAGACCCGGCTGATAGAATCGTTGTCTTCGGCTCGTTCTACACCGTGGGCGGCGTGCTCAAAAACGGCCTGCCCCGGTTGGCGGCCCGGCATGTGGGGTGAGGGCCCGGGTTGATCGGGTGAACAGACCATCCGGCATCGCGCCAAGCCAGGTTTCCCCCCCTTACTTCTCACCAACCCGGCTGCGGCCCCTTCCGCCCCATGGGTCTGCTGTCTTACTTCAAGCGCCACGCTGAGCCACCCACCGACGCGCCGGCCGCCGCCGAGCCCGATGCGGTGGCAGCCGCCCGCACACGGGCCCGGCGCCGGCTGATCGGGGCGTCGGTGCTGCTGGGCATCGGCGTGATCGGCTTTCCGCTGCTGTTCGAGACCCAGCCTCGGCCGATCGCCGTCAACATCCCGATTGAGATTCCACGCAAAGACGGCCTGCCGCCGCTGGTGATGCCGGCGGCCCCGGCGCTGTCGGCTGCGTCGGCCGTGGTG
>JANMKO010000209.1:0-1863 GCA_031372085.1 Betaproteobacteria bacterium | reverse complement strand
CCATGCTTGGGTCTCCGGTCAGGGCACTGGTTGATCGTGGCGCGGCAGCCAAATCACCGCCCGCAAACGATGCTAGCCAGCGCGATTGCCGATTGAAATACACGGTCTCCGGTAGCCGGGATACAGGCTTACCCTTGCTGCAAGGGCGTTTCGCGGCGGGGTTGTGAGACCGTTCTGTCTCGGCTAACGTCGAGTGGCGAGCTGTCTGGCTCCCCCTGCTGCACGCAGCGCCCGGGCGCAGCAAGACCCGTCGGTATCGTCAAAATCAACGCATGGCCCTGATCCGCCGCCCCAAACCGACCGCCGCACCGGCTGCGCTGCGCGTTGCGACGCCCGTGCCCGTGCCGGCCCTCGCGCCTGCCGCCCCGCGCCCGGCCACCGCCCGCGAGCGCATCGACGAGGCCGCTTACGCGCTGTTCTCGCAGCGCGGCCTGCGGGCGGTGGGGGTGGACGAGGTGGTGGCCCGGTCGGGCGTTGCCAAGATGACGCTGTACCGGCACTACCCGTCGAAGAATCACCTGATGCTGGCTTTTTTGCGGCGCCGCGAAGAGCTGTGGACACGCGGCTGGCTGCAAGCCGATGTTGAGCGCCGGGGCGGCCCACCGGCCGAGCGGCTGCTGGCGATATTCCAGGTGTTTGACAAATGGTTTCGGCGCGCTGATTTTGAGGGCTGCTCCTTCATCAACGTGCTGCTGGAGATCGACGATGCGCAGCACCCGGTGCGCATTGCCACCGTGGCCCACCTGGCCAATATCCGGGCGTTTTTGCAGCAGTTGGCCACCGAGGCCGGCGCCGCCGACGCCGATGGCCTGGCCCGCCAGTGGCATATTTTGATGAAGGGCTCGATCGTGGCCGCCGCTGAGGGCGATGTGGACGCCGCGCTGCGGGCCCAGCAGATCGGGCGTTTGCTGCTGATGCAGGCGGGCATCGGCCCGGCGGCGGCGGGCGCGGGTGCCACGCTGCCTGGCCGGGCCTGACCGCGCTTTGGGCCCGCAGGGCTTGCCTTGAAAACCGCCGTGAGACGCACCGTGAGACGCGACGCAATGGCCAACGCAAACTCCGACGCCAGACGCGACGGCGATGCGCCCGCCGCCGATGCGGCGGATGCCGGTGCCCATGCGCTGATCGACGCCCTGCTGCGCAGCTACCACGGCTTGCAAAGTTGCCTGCTGGGCCTGGGCGCCACCCACAGCGATTTGCGGCGCGAGGCCGAGCTGGGGGCGCGCCGGCTGCACGGCATCGTGCATGAGCTGGCGTTTGCCGCCGACAGCGCGGGCGACGGCCGGCTGTCGCAGGGCATCCGGTCAACAGCGCCGGCGGCCGCCGCGCGGCCCTTGCTCAGCGGCCGCGAGCGCGAGGTGCTGCAACTGTTGACGGGCGGCAGCCGGTCTCCCTGCATCGCCCTGCGGCTGGGCATTTGCAACGCCACGGTGGAGGTGCACCGGCGCAACATCATGCGCAAACTCAATTTGCACACCATCGCCGGCCTGACCAAATACGCGGTGCGCGAGGGTTTGACATCGCTTTGACGGCGTTGGCGCAGCGGCCGCCTCGGCCAGGCAAGACCGTGCCTGCGGGTCATCCCGTGCGTCGCTACAGTGGGCGACACCCCCGGAGCCCCCCATGAAAGTCATCGTCCTCGGCAGCGGCGTGATCGGCACCTCGATCGCCTACTACCTGGCCCGCGCCGGCCACCAGGTGGAGGTGGTTGATCGTCAGCCAGGCCCGGCACTGGAGACCAGCTTTGGCAATGCCGGTGAAATCTCACCCGGCTACTCATCCCCCTGGGCCGGGCCGGGCGTGCCGCTCAAAGCCATCAAGTGGCTGTTGATGAAGCACAGCCCGCTGGTGATCCGCCCGCTG
>JANMKO010000204.1:0-2274 GCA_031372085.1 Betaproteobacteria bacterium | reverse complement strand
GCGGCGCTGCCAAACGCGCCTTTGACCAGCAGGGTGATCACCTGCACCGGATCGAGCCCGATGCCGGCCACCACCCCGGCGCTGACCAGCAACGCCAGCGCCAGGTTGACGATGGGCAGCAGGCCGATGTCGATCCAGCGCGGCAGCGCGATGGGCGGGCTGCTCATGTCAGCCCCTCGTCCGACGGGTACGTCGGCCGATCCCCCGAGGGGATGCGGGCCGGCTTGGCAGCGGCGCGGCGCTCGTCCCGTGGCGATCCTTCGGCCTCGGCCTGCGCACCGGCCATCAGCCGCCCCAGCGTGGCCTCGGTGCAATCGGCAATCGGCAGCTCACCGGCAATGCGGCCCCGGTCCATCACCAGCACCCGGTCGGCCAGGGCCAGGATTTCATCCAGCTCACTCGACACCAGCAGCACCGCGCCGCCGCTGTCGCGCAGCGCCCGCAGCCGGCCGTGGATGAACTCGATGGCGCCGATGTCCACGCCCCGGGTGGGCTGGCCGACCAGCAGCACGGTGGGCGGCGTCTCGGGCGCCAGGGCCTCACGCGCCAGCACCAGTTTTTGCTGGTTGCCGCCGGAGAATTTGGAGGCCCGCAAGTCGGTGTTGCGGGGCCGCACGTCGTAAGCGGCCATCATCTCGGCGGTGGCGCGGCGCATCGTGGCGCGGCGCAGCCAGCCCCAGGCATTGGCAAAACGCGGCCGGCGCTCAAAGCCCAGCACGGCCGTCTCCCAGGCCGCAAACGGCAACACCATCGCGCAGCGGTGGCGGTCTTCGGGCACGTGGGCCAGGCCGGAGGCGCGGGCGGTGGACGGGTCAAGCCAATGGCCGGCATCAAACTGCCGCTGGCCCAGCGTCAAGCGGCCCGATTGCGGCGCGGCCATGCCCGACAGCAGCGCCAGCAGCTCACTCTGGCCATTGCCCGAGACACCGGCGATGCCGACGATCTCACCGGCCCGCAGATCGAGCGACACGCCGGCCAGCCGCTGCACACCCAGCGCATCGCGCCATTGCAAATCACGCGCCGCCAGCAGCGTGGCGCCGGGTGGGGCGGCGACCCGCGCCGCATGCCGCCCCAGGTTCACCCGCCGGCCTACCATCGCCTCGGCCAATTGGTCGAGGCTGCAAGCGCCGATCGGGCCGTCAAACACCACCGCGCCGGCCCGCATCACCGTCACCGCATCGCACAGCGCCATGATCTCTTTGAGCTTGTGGGTGATCAGCAGCAGCGTGGTGCCGGCGTCGCGCAGCCGGCGCAGCGTGACGAACAGCGCCTCAGTCTCTTGCGGCGTCAGCACGGCGGTGGGCTCGTCCAGGATCAGGATGCGCGCGCCGCGGTACAGGGCTTTCAAGATTTCCAGCCGCTGGCGCTCACCGACCGGCAAATCCTCCACCGCGCTGTCCAGCCGCACTTGCAGGCCGGTATCGGCCATCAGCGCCAGCAGCCCGGCGCGCACCCGGGCACGCGCCGGGGCCAGGCGCCAGTGGCCCTCGGCGCCCAGCATGATGTTGTCCAGTGCCGACAGCGCATCGACCAGCATGAAGTGCTGGTGCACCATGCCGATGCCCAGCGTGATGGCCACGCCCGAGCCGGTGATGCGCGCCGCCTGGCCGTCGATCTCGATGCCGCCGCTGTCGGCCTGGTAAAAGCCGTACAGGATGGCCATCAGCGTGCTTTTGCCGGCGCCGTTTTCACCGACGATGCCGTGCGCCGTGCCGGCCGCCACCGTGAGATCAACCTGGCAATTGGCCTGCACCGCGCCAAAGCGCTTGCTGATGCCCAGCATGCGCACCGCCGGCGCCGGACCGGGCACGCCAGCAGGGCGGGCAGACATCAATATTTGCAGCTGCTGGTGGCCATGTAATCAGCCACGGCAATCTTGCCGGCAATGATGTCGGCCTTGGCTGCATCGACCCGCTTCTTCATGTCGGCCGGCACCAGACTGGCGTTGTGCTGGTCCATCGCGTAGTCCACCCCGCCCTCTTTCAGGCCCAGCACGGTGACGCCCGGCGTGGTTTTTTTGGCCAGCGTGTACACCGCCACATCCACCCGCTTGACCATCGACGTGAGCATCGTGCCGGGGTGCAGGTGGTTCTGGTTGCTGTCCACGCCGATGGCCAGTTTGCCGGCATCCTTGGTGGCCTGGTAGATGCCCACGCCGGTGCCACCAGCGGCCGCAAAAATCACGTCCACGCCCTTGGCAAACTGGGCTTTGGCCAGCTCGCTGCCACGGGTGGGGTCGTTCCAGGCCGACGGCGTGGTGCCGGTCATGTTGGC
>JANMKO010000186.1:0-16756 GCA_031372085.1 Betaproteobacteria bacterium | reverse complement strand
GAACTATAAGACTGAGGTGGATCACGTACGCCTTGTTTGCGATATTCTCGCCCAGTGCCAGCGCCGATTGGCATGCGGGGAGAATCAAAGACCTGTACATTGGCTATGATGGGCAGACCACTTCGATCACATTGATTGGTTTTACCAAGACCAACTGCACTTGCTATCCCGTGTGGTTGGATCGCATGTGTCTGGACCGCACACGCGCAACTTACCGGGAGGAGCTGGCAGTTTTGTTACTCGCAAAGTCAACTGGGCAGACCATAAGCTTAAACATCAACGAAGAGACCTGCAAGATTGTTGCAGTAGGTATTGACTGAGTCAATATATTTTATTCTGAGGGACGCAATCTATGCAGTTGACCTCTTGGCAGACGGTGATAAATAGCAAGGAAGTTTTGATTCTCTATTGCCGGACCTTCCGGGACATTGGCGCTGCTGGTTGGCATTATTATAGCGCTATTTTGCGCAATTGGCGTGCGGGCAATGCGTTGAGGCAGAAGTTGACGGCAACATCGGCAATCCCCGAAAATCTTCACCATGACTCAAAGCTGGCGGGAAGTAAATTTACCATAATTACCAGACATCACATACATCACGGCTATCCATGTTTGTGGCTATCCATCAGCACCCAATTTCGCGGTCATTGAGTATCAGTAATTTTCACCCGCGAGGCGCGTATTGTTCAGCGACTCTTTAACACTTGGTGCTGGAAACAGTCCAAGGCAATCTGTAGTCGGGCATGCGCCATATCAATTCGCCATGTCAATGCGCAACTGAGAATAAACTGACTTCGGCAGCGCCCCGTATGGGGAAACTGACGGTAGATGACGGCAAAGGAGGTCGTCGAACATGGTCAAAAAATTGAACCAAACCCGGCATCACGGGCCTCGGACCCTCCCGTTGGTCGTGGCATTGCTGACAGCGCCCTACACGGTGCCTGTCGTTGCCGCCGGTCCGGGCTGGACGGCCAACTCGACCGTCAAGAAACTCGTCGTCACCGTCGACGGAGGCGTCAACGTGCTTCTGTCGCCGCCACTGACCGGCTGTACTTCCCAAAGTGGATATGGGGCGGCATTCGCGTCAATCTATCCATCGCATCCAGGCATCAATCGGATGAAAGCTGATTTACTGGCGGCCTACCTGAATGGCAGTACGGTTGCGCTCTATCTCGGAGACAGCACTTGCAGGGTGCTGGAACTGATTCTTGATGGGTGGTGAGAAACGAAAGCCAGTGGCATGCCTTTAAGTCAATAAACGCACTACCTGGTTATTAAATTGCAGTCTCTTCGATCCAGGCACGCTTCACATCTCTAAATTCTCCCCGATTACTTGTGAAATTCAGGCAGAGCGATGAAGGGGCTCACCAAAAGCCGTCGCGAGAATTGATGCAGGGTTTTCCTGCCGGATTCGTTGATCAGAATATATTTCTTGATTGCTTAAGGCTAGGTCGAGATTCATACCAAACCGGGAAACGTTATTCTCTCAATCTAAGGTTTTCAATGAACATCGCACAAAGGGTGCGACTAAACCCTCACGGCCAGTAGGATATTTACTTCGCGCCCGGTTTTCCGGTCGTTTCCCTCTTGGTAAAACCGTGCTTACAGAAAAATTTAGATTACTTGTAAATTATAGCGACGCATTTAGCGATAATTCCCCCTCGCAATACCATTTACCACTCCTTGGAGTACGCCATGCTGCTCAGGCGCTCACTGTTATTCATATTACTCGTTACACCAACTCTGGCGAATGCCGGCTGGGCGTACAACCTCGCCCCCGGGGCCATACGCGTCGTTGCAGTGTCGGGCAGCGTCACCTTCGCGCCGACAAATGCCTCAGTGATTCAAAGCACCTGTGCGTCCGCCGATTTCTATATAATTTCGACGTCAAACAATGCAAAGATGGTTCTCGGCGTTCTTCTCACAGCAAAAAGCATGGGAAAGAACGTCACTATTTACCTTCCCGAAGACCCGCAGCAAAAATGTGACGCAACCACAGGAAGGCCGGCGTTCACTGATATCACGCTTGTGGACTAGATGTTGGGTGCCGTGTGATGAGCCGTCGGCTTTCTCGGATTTGTTCAGGCCACGCTGCGCCTACAGGCAGTCTGCGCACAGTGGCGTGGCATGGCTCAGCGTCTTTACTTGCCTCGCCGCACCGGTCGCCGAGCGGCAGGTCTTGATGGACAGCTTCATCGTCAACCAAGGTCGTTGGCATCAGCGGGTATGGCTGGGGGCTGCTGTCGCGTTGGCGCTGGCTGCCTTGACGGCGTGGTCATCGTTGCGCTTGCGTGGCGCGGTGGCAAGCCTGGATGCCGAGGTGACGGCGCTGGAGCATGCCGCCGCGTCCACAGAACCTGGCGCTGCTGCCAGCAATCCGGCAGACTTTATCTTGCAACTGCCGCCCACTGCCAGTGCCGATGCGTTTGTCAACCACCTACAACGCAGCGCCGCACAAAGTGGCGTGGTAGTACAACTGGTCACTGCAAAGGCCAGCACCGCGACGCCTCAGAGCTTGGGCCGGGTTGATCTCAGCATCAGCCTGCGGGGCGCCTACGGGCCTCTCAAGGACGTGCTGGCGCAGGCGCTGGCGTTGCGTGGCGTCGTCTTGCAACGGTTGGTGCTACGCCGGCATACATTGCCCACCGATGTGGAAGGGCAGGTTGATTTGACGCTGCTGAGCCAGCCATCGCGTGCCATCAGCAATTAACGCTGTGTACGCCGCCAAGACATCCTCATGCCCAAATCAAGTCGGCCCTGCGCTGACCAACGTGGCCCGCCACCCAACTTGAAGGCGCCGCAATGAGGCAAAAAAAATGGACATCGCCCGCCACTTGTTCAAGCAAATCAAGGGGGTTTCCAATGAATTTCAAGACTCAGCGTCAGATCGAGCACGTATTGCTCATATTCGCTTTCTCTGCCGTTTCAACTGCGGCTTGCGCCCAAGGCTGGTTTGCTGACAAAACGATTGCAACCCTGGGCGGTGGTGACTCCCGGCCCTGTGTCTTTTTCACGCTGCAGGGCGTAACTGAAGCAGTGGCGGCAGTTCCCGGATCGCCCTGGTTTGTGCTACCCAAAATACATTCCCAATTCAAAGAGACGTTTGCGCTGCTGCTGTCGGCAAAGCTCACTGGCAAGCAAGTTCACATTGCGACCACTGGCGTTGTGCATGCGTGCGGCCATGCCGAGGTGGTTTCTGTTCAATTTACGCCTTGAGGTGTCAACCCATGAGGTTGCGGCAGCGCAGGGTTCGATCCACGGGCATCAAATCAGTAAAGCTCGATTTACTGGTGAGTTGGACGACCGCTGGCTGGGCGCTGTACACCGTTGATACGGCTCGACATGTCAAGATGTGACCATGTCCGCCCCTAATTTGAGCCCGTCGTTGCGGCGGCTGCTGTTGCTGAGCATGCTGCTGTCGGCCCTGGCCTTGTGGTGGCCTCAAGATTCGGCGCCCACGGTGGATGTCAGCAGGGCTGTGGCCTCGTCATCATGGCCGACTGCATCCATCCAGTCTGGCGCGGCGCTGGTGGCGGCGCCACTGCCATTGCCGGCGGAGTTGCCAGCGCCCGTGTTCGAGCATGCCGAGTTCGACCCGTTCATAGGCACGCCCACTGCGCCTGCGGTGCCCGCCGAACCCGTACTCATGGTTGCGCCGCAGCCGGCGATGGCGATGGCGCCGGCACCACCACTGGCCACGGCGCCACCGATGAACTACCGTTACATGGGACAGATGGTTGATCCTGGCGGCCGCATTTGGCACTACCTGGCCCGTGCCGAAGCCAGCTTTGCAATCGAGGCCGGAACGCGGCTGGATGACGGCTATGTGGTGCAAGCCATCGATACCGCAGGCGTTCGCCTGCACTATCCGGCAATGGATGTTTACGCCGTCATCCCGGTACCCCTGCCCGCAAACCCCGTGCTTTCGCGATGATGGCTGGCGCAAATGGGGGGTGTTGGCGGCGCGTTTGCCAAGCCGCAGTGGCACTGCTGGCCTGCGGGCTGTTGTCGGGCTGCGCTGAGCAGAAGATCCGCCAGGCGTCGCAAGACGCCGCGCTGGCCGGTGACTATGAGCAGGCGCTGGTGCACCTGCGAGACGGCGTGAAGCAGTTCCCCGAGAGCACGGCCTTGCGCAGCGGTTTGCTGCAGGCGCGCGAGCATGCCTTGAACCGCCGCATTGAGCTGGCTGCGGCCTTCAAGGCGGATGGCAAATGGACCGAGGCGGAGGTTGAGCTGCAACGCGCCAAGCTGATCGAGCCGTCCAATCTGCGCATCCAGTCGCTGATCGATGAGTTGGCCACCCTGCGCCGGCAGCAGCAGGTGCTGCTGGATGCCGAGCAAAAAATGTCGATCAAGCAGCCCGAGGCGGCGTTGCGCCTGATTGAACAAGCGCTCAAGGACAACCCGCGCAATGCCGCCTTGCTGGCGCTGCAGCGACGCGTGGAGCTGGAACTTCGGGCCCAGCAGGTGCCTGCCGGCCTGGCCGAGACCCGACCGATCTCACTGGATTTTCGGGATGCGAGCTTGCGCACGGTGCTGGACGTGGTGTCGCGCAACAGCGGCGTCAACTTCATCCTTGACCGCGACATCCGCCCAGAGACCCGGGTGACGGTGTTTTTGCGCCAGGCCAAGGTAGAAGACGCGCTGGATTTGATCATCGGCACCAACCAATTGGCCAAAAAGGTGGTGGATCCGCAGTCGATCATCATCTATCCCAACACGCCCGACAAACAGCGTGAGTACCAAGAGCAGATCGTGCGGGTGTTCTACCTGGCCAGTGCCGACGCCAAGGGCGCAGCGGCGTTTTTGCGCGCGATGCTCAAGATCCGCGAACCGTTTGTCGACGAGCGCAGCAACATGCTGTCCCTGCGTGATTCGGCCGAGAACATCCAGTTGGCCGAGCGCCTGATCGCCCTGTACGACGCGGGTGAGCCTGAGGTGTTGCTTGAGGTGGAGGTGCTTGAAGTCAGCGCCACGCGCCTGACCGAGCTGGGTGTGAAGTTTCCGGATTCGTTTGCACTCACACCGTTGCCGCCGGTCGGTGCCAGCGGCCTGACATTGGCCAACCTGCAAAACCTCGGCCGAGACCGTGTTGGTGTGGGCGTGTCGGGCTTGCTGATCAACCTGAAGCGCGAGGTGGGCGATTTCAGCACCCTGGCCAACCCCCGGATACGGGCGCGCAACAAGGAGAAGGCCAAGATCCTGATTGGCGACAAGATACCGGTGATCACCACCACCACCGGCACTGGCGGTTTTGTGTCCGACAGCGTGAACTACATCGACGTGGGCCTGAAGCTGGAGGTTGAGCCGACGGTGTATGCCGACGACGAGGTGGCCATCAAGATCGCGCTGGAGGTGAGCTCGCTGGGCACGGCCGTGCGCACGAACTCGGGCACCCTGGCCTACCAGATCGGCACCCGCAACGCGTCCACCCTGCTGCGCCTGCGCGACGGTGAAACCCAGTTGCTGGCCGGGCTGATCAGCCGTGAAGACCGCACCAGCGCCAGCCGTGTGCCCGGTATGGGTGACCTGCCGGTGCTGGGGCGTTTGTTCTCCAGCCAATTGGACAACGGCCAGCGCACCGAGCTGATGTTGGCCATCACCCCCCGCATCCTTCGCAACATCCGCCGCCCGGATGCCAACGAAACCGAACTGGCCGTGGGCACCGACGCGCTGCCGCGCTTGCGCCTGGCCACTGGACCGCGCAGCCCTGGTGTGGACACATCGGCAGCCCCGGCGGCCGCTGGCGCTGCGCCGGGCGGCGGCAACCCGCCTTCAGGCGCCGCCCTGCAGCGCGCTGACCCCGCACCATCACCCCCGCTGGCCGGTTTCAGCCTGGCCTGGAGCGGGCCCGCCGAGGCCAGAGTTGGCGATACCGTCAGCCTGCGCCTGGTGCTGACTGGCACGCAAAGCATGCGCGGCTTGCCGGTGGACATCAGTTACGACAAGCAGCGGTTGCAGCTGATGGATGCCGAGGAAGGCGACTACTTTCGTCGCGACGGCGCAGTCACCAGCTTCTCCAAGACGCTGGACGCCGCCAACGGCCGCTTGCGCGCCGGCGTGTTGCGCAACCAGGCCACCCCTGCATCGGGCCAGGGTGTGATGCTCAAGTTGCAATTCAAGGCGCTGGCCGCCGGCGCCGCCACCGTCAGGCTGGAGGCCGCAAAAGCCATCACGCTGGATGGCCCGCCCGCTGCCGCATCCACTGCCGCATCGTGGACATTGAGCATCCAGTGAGGCGGGCGCACACCGTGGCGGCACAGGGCTACACCTTGATCGAGCTGCTGGTGGTGCTGGCGATCCTGGGCTTGCTGGCCAGCATGGTCATGCCACTGGCTGAGATGACGGTGCAGCGCGACAAAGAGCGTGAACTCAAGCGCGCCCTGTGGGAGATTCGCGATGCCATCGACGACTACCGGCGTGCCCGCGAGCGCGCCCTGGCGGGCGCTGCTGCCGGCGCGCCTTTGTACCCACCCGATCTAACGTCCTTGCTGGCGTCACCCACTGGCGCAACGACGCCGGGCGCCAACGCGGTGCAGCGTTTTCTTCGGCGCATTCCGCGGGATCCGTTTGCTGACCCCGGCGAGCCGGCCGCTCAGTCATGGGGGCTGCGCAGCTACCAATCAGAAGCTGACAACCCGCAGCCAGGCGCCGACGTGTACGACGTCTACAGCAAAAGCGAGCGCATGGGACTCAACGGCGTGCCGCTGCGCCAATGGTGAAGCTCATGGGTCGACGCCGCGCTTCAGGGTTTACCGTCATCGAGCTGCTGGTGGTGCTGGCAGCCATCGGGCTGCTGCTGGCGGTGGCCGCGCCACGCTATGTGCAGCACCTGGACACCGCGCGAGAAGTCACCCTCAAGCAGGACTTGCGTGCGATGCGTGAGGCCATCGACAAGTTCTACAGCGATCAATCGCGCTACCCCGCCACGCTGGACGAGTTGGTCGACAAACGCTACCTGCGGGCAGTGCCGGTCGACCCCATGACCCAGCGCGGCGATAGCTGGGTGCTGGTGCCCCCCGGCGGCAAACCTGTCGGCCTGGTTTTTGACGTGCGCAGCGGCGCCAAAGGCCTGGCGCGCGATGGAACAGCCTATGCCAGTTGGTGATCGGCGCCGCGCCCATCAAGCCCGCCGCTGCGGCCACACCTTGCTCGGGGCGCTGCTGGTGCTGGCCCTGGTTTCACTGGGCCTGGCGGTGGCTGGGCCGATCTGGTCGCAGCAGGCCCAGCGTGATCGTGAGCAAGAGCTGTTGCGCGTCGGCCAGCTCTACGCGCAAGCGCTGGCCAACTACCGGCAAGCGTCGCCGGGCAGCACCAAGCAGTATCCCGACAAGCTGCAGGCGCTGCTGCTGGACACCCGATTTGTCGGCACGCTGCGCCATTTGCGCAAGTTGTACCAAGACCCGGTCAACCCCGGCAAGCCCTGGGGCACGGTGCACGATGCGGATGGCCGCATCACCGGCGTTTACAGTCTGAGCGACGCTGCCCCGCTGGCCGAGCGGCCCGTTCAGCTGGGTCACATCGCGCTGCCCGCCGCCAGCAGGTACACCGATTGGAAGTTTGTTGCAAAGGTCACACCATGACGCACCGCCGCGGGTTCACCTTGCTGGAGTTGTTGGTGGTGATCCTCATCATTGGATTGCTCACCGGCATCGTCGCCCCCAGATTCCTGAGCCAGATCAACCGCTCTGAGGCCACCGCCGCCCGGGCGCAGATCGATGCCTTCGACAAGGCATTGCAGGCTTTCCGCATCGACATGGGGCGTTTCCCGGCAGAAGGCGAGGGCCTGCGGGGCCTGGTGGTGGGGCCGGCCAATGAGCCACGTTGGCGCGGGCCCTACCTGAAGGATGCCGTGCCGCCAGACCCCTGGGGCAGCGCCTATGTGTACCGGGCGCAGAGTACGCGGGGCAAAGATTTTGACCTGTACAGCCTGGGCCGCGACAAGGCCCTGGGCGGCACGGGCGACGATGCAGACATCGGCAACTGATGGCCATGCAGTTCACGGTACGGCTGTTCGATAGCCAGACAGCGCAGGTGCTGGAGCGCACGCTCGACGGCGCCTCACGCGACGCACTGGCGCAGCGCCTGGCCGACGAGGGGCATGTGGTGCTTTCAGTGCGCCGTGCCGGTGGCCTGAAGGCGCCGTCAAAGCCCGCCTCGGGCGCAGCGTTGGACGTGGCCTGGTGGTGCAAGGAGCTGCGCACGCTGCTGGCCGCCGGCATGACCGTGGTTGAGGCCCTTGAAACCCTGCACGCCCAACCGCTGGGCGCCGCCCGCGCCCAGGTGCACTCGGTGCTGGTGGCCGAGTTGCGCCAGGGCAAGACCCTGTCGGCCGCGATGCTGACCACCGGGCAGTTCCCCGCAGTGCTGATCGCCAGCGTCAAGGCCAGTGAGCGCACCAGTGCCATGGTCCTGGCGCTGGACGACTACCTGCGCTACCACGAGCTGCTGGACACCCTGCGCAAGAAGCTGATCAGCGCGGCGATCTACCCGGCGGTGGTGATGGGCCTGGGGGCGGTGATCGTGGTGTTCCTGCTGTTGTATGTGATCCCCAGGTTTTCGCGCATGTATGTCGACCTGCGCGGCGACACCAGCCTGGCCACCCGCGCGCTGGTGCAGGTCAGCAGTGCATTGGCACAACACGGCACGGCACTGGCAGTCCTGTTGGCGGCGCTGGTGGGCGCGGGTGTGCTGGCCTGGCGCAGCGGCTGGGTTCATCGCCTGGCGGGCGCGGCGGCCGAGCAAATCCCCTGGCTTCGGCATTGGCTGGACGAATTCAGGCTGGCCAAGCTCTACCAGGCCCTGGGCCTGATGTTCAAGGGCGGGTATGCACTGGATGAAGCCCTGGGGCAATGTGCGGCGCTGGGGCTGGGCGCCCGCATGACGGCCGGCATCCAGGCCGCGCAAACAGGGCTGGCGCGCGGGCAACGTGTTTCGACGGCTCTGCAGCAAGCGGGCCTGACCGACACCGTCAGCCAACGCTTGCTGGCGGTGGGCGAGCGCACCGGCAACTTCGACCGCGTGCTGCAGACCATCGCCGAGCGCCATGGCAGTAACTTCGCCACCTTCATCGAGCGGGCAACCCGCATTGTTGAGCCGCTGCTGCTGATGGGGGTGGCGCTGGTGGTGGGCGGCATCGTCGTGATGATGTACATGCCGGTGTTCGACATCGCGAGCAGCGTGCGCTGATGGCCACGCCACTGCAGCAAGCCTTGGTGTCGGCCCGGCAGTTGCATGCCTCGGGCGCCGGCTCGGTGCTCGACATCCTGCTGCGCTCGGCGGGCTTGTCGAGCAGCGCACTGGCCGCCCAGTTGCAAGCTGGTTTTGGTGTCAGCGCGGTGTTTGACGCCAGCCAGGCCCAGCCTGACTTTGCCGTGATGGACCGGCTGACTGCGCACGCCATGGCCTGCGTGCCGCTGCGCTTGCAGGCCGACGGCAGTTTGCGCCTGGGCATGGCCGATCCCTGGAATGAGCCGGCTGTGCGGCGCGCCAGCCGTGCGCTGGGCCTGATACCCGAGTTGGCGGCGCTGCCGTCGCAGCTGCTGGAATCCTGGCTGGGCCCAGGATCGAGCACGGCCAGCGCCGACGGCGCCGCAGCCAGCATGGCCGCGCAGATCGCCGGGCCGGTGGTCGATTTTGTCAACGGTGCGATCAGGGCAGCCTTCAACGGTGGCGCCAGCGACGTGCACTTTGAATGCGACCGCGCGGGTGTGACCGTCAAGCTGCGGCAGGACGGCGTGATGGCGCACTTTGCTCGCATGACCGACCCGGTTCGTGCCGAGGAGGTGATCTCGCGCATCAAGGTGCTGGCGCAGTTGGACATCACCGAGCGGCGCACACCACAGGACGGCCGCTTCCGCTTCGATCTGGGCAGCGAGCGCATCGACCTGCGGGTGTCGATCATGCCCAGCGTGTTTGGCGAAGACGCGGTTTTGCGGCTGCTGGACAAGGCCCAGTTGCGCAACCAGCAGCAGGCCGTGTCGCTGGGGCTGCTGGGTTTTGACGAACAGGGTGCCACGGCCATTCGCGATCTGTCCGAGCTGCCACACGGCATGCTGCTGGTGACCGGCCCCACCGGCAGCGGCAAGACCACCACCGTGTATGCCGTGCTGTCGGAGATCAACACCGGGCTGCAGAAGATCATCACCATCGAAGACCCGGTGGAATACGAGCTGCCCGGCGTGTTGCAGATCCCGGTGAACGAGCGCAAGGGCCTGACCTTTGCCAAAGGCTTGCGCTCCATCCTGCGGCACGACCCCGACCGCATCCTGGTCGGCGAGATCCGCGATGCCGAAACGGCGGAGATCGCGGTGCAGTCGGCGCTCACCGGACACCAGGTGTTCACCACCGTGCATGCCAACAGCGTGATGGACGTGACCGGTCGCTTCAGGCACTTCGGGCTGGACATGTTCGGCTTCATGTCGTCGTTGAACGGCTTGGTCGTGCAGCGCTTGATCAGGCGCCTGTGCCCCCATTGCGCCGGCACCGGCCAGCCCGAGCCGCGTGCGCAGCGCTGGCTGGCCGTGCTGGGTCTGAGCGCCAGCGCCCTGCCGCAGGCGGTAGGCTGCGATGCCTGCCACGGCACCGGCTACAAGGGCCGTTTGGTGATCGCCGAGGTGCATGTGGTTGACGACACTTTGCGCGATCTGGTCACCGGCAACGCACCGGTGTCGGCACAGCGCGCGCACGTGGCCAACTCGGGCGTGCAATCTCTGGCGCTGCAGGGGGCCAAACTGGTGCTTTGCGGCACCACCACCGCAGAGGAGATTCGCCGTGTGGTCGGTTGGCAGTGAACCCGTGCACATCTACCTGGGCACACGGCGGGTGATGGTCAGCGGTGCCACGGGTTTGCAATCGCAGGCCGTCAACGGGCTGGCCGAGGCGTTTGAGGTGATGCGTGCCCAGTTGCAAGGTGCGGGCAAGAGATCGCGGCCCAGGCTCTGGCTGAGCGGAGGCCTGTGCCGGCCGTTCATCCTCGATGCCTTGCCTGGCCTTGTGTCAGGCGATGAAGTTCACCGCGTCGCGGCAGCCACTGCGGCGCAGCGCACCGGTCTGCAGGCGCCGTGCCGGCTGTGGATAGAACCACGCCCCGTGGCCAGCGACCGGGTGGTGGTGGCGATGAATGAGCAGGTCTATAACCAACTGCACGACAGCTTGCGCGAGGCGGGTCACACTGCTCTCTCGGTGCGGCCGTGGTGGGCCGAACTGCTGCGCGATGCGGCGGCCAAGGCCACCGCTGCTGCGACCAGCCTGGCAGTGCAGGATTGTGATTCGGTCACTCTGCTGTTGGGCGCCGGTGCCGAGGTGACGATGGCTGCGACTTATGCGCCGGTGGCCGATGACAGCAGCGCCAGGGCGATCGTGGCACGGGCGGTTGTTTCGTCTGGCCTGGCCGATGGACAAGTGCACTATTTGCGGCTGGTGAGCAGCCCGCAATTGGCAGACTGCGAATCCGCCGCGATGGCTGGTGCCACGGCGCCGACCCGATGGGCCGAGGCGGTGGCGTGAGGCCGCTGAACGTCGAGTTTGCCAAGCGCATGCCGCGTTGGCTGTGGCCGGGTGTGGCGTTGGCGCTGGTGGGCCTGGCGGTCAGCGCTGTGCAGGCCGGCCAGTCTTGGCAACTTCACCGCCGATCACTGGCGCTACAGGCGCGTGAAGCCGCTGCAATGTCGATGCTCGAAGCACGACGGCAAGCAAGCGCAGCGCAACTCACCAAGCCCGTGGAAGCTCTCTATGCGGCTGACGCCATGCGGGCGGCAGTTCGCGCATCGTTTGACGTCGGGCAGGTGCTGGCGGTGCTGGAGGCCGCGCGCGTGCCCGGCGTGCGCTTGCTGGCGCTGGAGGTTTCGACAGACAGCCGCAGTGTGCAGGTCGACGTGGAGCTTCAAGACGTGACGACCCTGTCGGCTTACATCGACGCCTTGAGTACGGGGGGCCCGGTTCGGCGATGGGTGCTGGTAAAGGTGGCTGGCGGCAGTGGCGGAACGGCGGCGCAGGCGACTATTGTTGGCAGTGGGGCCAGGGACGATTTTTCGCGCCCAAGTGCCTCGTCGTCCAGGCCCACTAAAAAGTAGCCGAAATCCGCGAATGGACTGGCTGAGCGGCGTCACCGATTGTCCTGAGGCGCAAGCAGCTTAGCGACATCAGCGGCCAAAGCCGCCCACCAAGACGCATCCGCCAGCGGGTCTTGCTGGTCATGCACCGCCTGCACCAGCGCCGCAAAAAACCGTGTCATCAGGCGCTCAAACGCCGGCCGGCCCATCACGGTGCTGCGGATGTAGTCATACACCGTGACGCTGGGGGTTTGCGGCGTGGCGGTGTCGGGTGAAAAATCAAAACCCTCTTCTTCGGTGGCAAAACTCTGGCGCTGTTGCAGAGCCAGCCAAGCCGCCGGCAGCCGGCGCGGTGGCAAACCATCCAGCAGATTGCGCAGCGCCGCCGGCGCGGGGGCTTGCGTTGAATCCACCAGGCGCAGCGGGCACCAGCCGGCACGCGATGGGCGGCATTCAAATTGCAGGGTATCGATCAGGCGGTCGTCGAGCATTGTCGCAGTGGCTGCCAGGCCAACTCAGCGCACCCAGAAGGTGTCGGCGACATATTGCGTGGCACCACCAAAATAACCGTCCAGCGTGTGGCCGGCGCCGTCGTTGCCATGCCAGGTGCCGGTGCCGGTATTGAGGGTTTGATGGGCGATGGCATGGTCCAGCGCCGCCACGGCCCGGGCCTTCCACAGCGGCTGGGCGCCAGCCAGGCCGTCGATCAGGGTTTTGGGCCGCACCGCCAGATAACCGTTGACGCGGTAACTGGCGTCGAAGATGCCGCCGCCCCGGGCCACCTCGGCCACCACCACTTTGCCCGCCAGCGCGGTGAAGGTGGCGCGGTCATGGCAGCCCGAGAGTTTGTCGAGTTTGAACCCCGCGCCGATCAGCACATGGTGCATGGTTTCGGCATCGGTGACGCCGATAAAATCCCTGAAAAAGGCAAAGCCATAATATTTCAAACTCGCTGTCGTGTAGCGGTTGAACCATTGCAGCAATTTCGCGGCATTCGGGCAGGTGGCAAAGTCAGCCAACTCGTCAACGCTCAGGCCGTTGATCAGTGACGTGAGTGCCGGCGTGGCCAGCGTGGCGGCCACATCCACCAGTTGCAGCGCGCTGAGTTTCAACGCCAGCAATTGCAGCTTGGCCGGCGCCATCGCCAGCAGCAAGGCGGCGGCATGGGCGCCGGTGAGGGTTTTTAAATACCCGGTCTTGATATTGACGGCCAGTGCATTGATGTGGCCTGCATTGTTCAGCGCGAGAATAAATGCGGCGGCCTGCTGCGGCGTCATGCCTTGCAACAGGGGTTTGAGCGCGGCCTCGTCCAGTGCGTTGAACAGCGCCGCCTGGCCCAGCAGAAGCCCTTGCAACGTGGCTTTGTTTTGCGCAAATTTGTCGGCGTCGGCAGCCGCCTTCGGCAGGCCCTTGATCTTGACGCTGCCCAGGATGTTGCCGGCAGCCACGTCGGGCGCCAGGTTTTGCACCAGCGTGCGCAGCACGCTGCCCAGGTTGTGGCTGCCCGGGAAATCTTTTTGGATCACCCTCAAACGCGCGGTGAAGGGCAGCAAACCGATCTGATCGACCAGCACCCGGATGCTGTCGCTGCCCAGCGCCTGCAACGCCGCCCAGCCGATGCCGGAGTTCTGCGCCAGGTGCACGATGTCGCTGGCGGCGTCGCCGATGGTGGCCACGTCAGGCAGTTGCGCCAGATCCAGGATGCCGGGCTCGCCCATTTTGTCGAGCAGCTTGTCGAAGGTGGCTTCGTCGATGCCGGTGCAGACATTGACCACCGCCTGCATCGACAGGTGCTTCAGCGTGTCGGTCAGCGCGTCGGCGTCGCACCAGTGGCGCACCTCGGCGCTGGCGGTGGCCAGCAAGGCCAGGTCGGCCAGCCGGATGCCAGCCAGGGTGTGCAGGCCGTCAGCACCAAAATCGTCGATCAGTTGCACCGCAGCGGCCGGTGCCAGGCCGGCCAGCAGCTTGCCCTGGTGGGCCAAGGTATCGAGCGCGGCCAGGCCGTCGCTGCCCAGTGCATCGACATAGGTTTTGAAGTGGGCGGCGCCCAGCGCCGGCGCCAGCGCCGCCACGGTGGCGGTTTTCAGGGCGGCCAGGTGGGGCGCGCTGACAGCGGCGGCCAGATCGGCCAGCAATTGCGGCGCCAGGACAGCGCCCAGCGTGCCCAGCAGCGGCGCGCCCAGCGCCTGCACCAACGCCCGGGCCGGCACAAAGCCCAGGCCGGCCACCAGCGGGGCCAGTTGGCCGTCAGCCAGCAGCCGGGCCACGCCGGCAGTGCCCAGGTGTTGCAGCAGGCCGATCAGCTCAACATCGTTGCCGGCCAGTTGGCGCAGCGCCAGCACCTGGCCCAGCTGGGCCGGCATGCACAGCGCGATGTTGTACAGCGCGCTGGCGTCGGCCCAGTCGGCGCCGTTGTCGGCGGCAAACTGGGCCACCGCGTGGTGGGCCGGCCAGCCCAGCAAGAACTGGTAGTACGCCAGGCCAGCCAGCTTGCGCTGCACCGGTGCCTTGCCGGTGGGCAGCGCGGGCCTGGCGGCCAGGCCGGGATGGCGCGGGGCGGTTGAGGCGGCGTGGCCGGGCTCGATGGGCTTGAACTGCGCCGCCCGGGCGCCCATGCGGTCGGCCTCTTGCTCCAGCGCGGGGTCGTCATTGATGGCCAGCCCGCCGATGTGCTGGCGTGGCGCCACCCGGCCCTGGGCCTGCTGCACCACGTGCCAGGCCTCGTGCGGCAGGTGCCGCTGCTGGCCGGGCGCCAGGTGGATTTCACTGCCCTGGGCATAGGCCAGCGCGCCCAGCCGGGCCGGGCCCGGCGCGTTGTAGTGCACCTGCACGCTGTGCATCGACAGGCCGGACAGCGCTTCGATGCCCGCCCGCAGCGCGTCTGGCAGCGCATCTGGCAGCGCGTCCTGCAGCCCGTCGGGCTGGGCCGTGCTGCGCGGGTGCAGCGGCGCAGCCAGCGCCACCGCCCGGCTGCCGTCACCGGGGCGCAGGTTGTGGGCCGGGCCTGGCGCAGGCGGCCGGGTGCGTGCGGCTTTGTCAGACGCAGCCACCGCGCCGCCGCTGTCAGCGAGAGCTGGGAAAGCCGAACTCGGCGCCCTTGGCAATGCTTTCGGGCCAGCGCTGCATCACGCTTTTTTGCTTGGTATAGAAGCGCACGCCTTCTTCACCGTAGGCATGCATGTCGCCAAACAGGCTGCGCTTCCAGCCGCCAAAACCGTGCCAGGCCATCGGCACCGGGATCGGCACATTGATGCCGACCATGCCCACCTGCACCCGGCGCGCAAACTCTCGCGCGATGCCGCCGTCGCGGGTGTACAGCGCCACGCCGTTGCCGTATTCATGGCCGTTGACGAGCTGCACCGCGCTGGCAAAGTCAGGCACCCGCACACACACCAGCACCGGGCCGAAGATCTCTTCGCGGTAGATGCGCATCGCCGCCGTGACATGGTCAAACAGCGTGCCGCCGGTGAAGAAGCCACCCTCCAGCCCGGGCACTGTCAAGCCCCGGCCGTCTACCACCAGCGTGGCGCCTTCTTCAACGCCGGTGCCGATGTAGCCCTCGATCCGGTCTTTGGCCTGCTGGGTGACGATCGGGCCCATCTCGGCGGCCAGGTCCATCGGGTCCATCACCTTCAAGGCGCGGGCGCGGGCGGCCACTTTTTGCACCACGGTGTCGGCAATGTCGCCCACCAGCACCGCCACGCTGATGGCCATGCAGCGCTCACCGGCCGAGCCGTAGGCCGCGCCCATCAGCGCGTCCACCGCCTGCTCAACGTCGGCGTCGGGCATCACCACCAGGTGGTTTTTGGCACCGCCCAGCGCCTGTACCCGTTTGCCGTGCTGGGCGCCGGTCTCGTAGATGTATTGGGCGATGGCGGTGGAGCCGACAAAGCTGACGGCCTTGACATCCGGGTGCACCAGCAGCGCGTCCACCGCCACCTTGTCGCCCTGCACCACGCTGAACACGCCGTCGGGCAGGCCGGCTTGTTGCAGCAGGCTGGCCATCAGCATGGCGCAACTCGGGTCACGCTCGCTGGGTTTCAAGATGAAGGCGTTGCCGGCGGCCAGCGCGATGGGGAACATCCACAGCGGCACCATGCACGGGAAGTTGAACGGCGTGATGCCGGCCACCACGCCCAGCGGCTGGCGCAGGGTGTGGTTGTCGATGCCGGTGGCCACCTGGTCGGTGAAATCGCCCTTCAGCAACTGCGGCGCGCCGCAGGCAAATTCAACGATGTCGATGCCGCGCGCCACCTCGCCCTGGGCGTCGGTGAACACCTTGCCGTGCTCGGCGCTGATCATCGCGGCCAGTGCATCCTTGTGCTGGTTGAGCAGCTGTAAAAACTGGTTCAGCACCCGGGCGCGGCGGATCGGTGCGGTGTCGCCCCAGGCCGGCTGGGCGGCCAGCGCAGCCGCCACCGCCTGGTTGACCTCATCGGCCGATGCCAGCGCCACCTGGCGTGCCACCTGGCCGGTGGCCGGGTTGAACACCGCTTGCTGGCGGCCACTGGCACCGGCCAGCGTGCGGCCGCCGATGAAATGGCCGACATCGGCGCTGCTGGTGAATGCGAGGTTGAATGCGTCAGGCGCGCCCATGGCTGGCTCCGGCAAGGTGGGTTGAAGGTGCAGTCTAGCCCGCTGGCGCGCTGGCGGCAGCGGCTGTGCGGGCGTTGATTGCCGGCAGTGGGTGCAGCGCGGCCAGCGC
>JANMKO010000177.1:0-1678 GCA_031372085.1 Betaproteobacteria bacterium | reverse complement strand
CGCCTGGCCACCTGGCCGCAGCACTACCGCTGGATCGATGCCGACGGGCTGGCCTACTTTCGCAACCGGGTGAGCCAGGCGCGGCGCGATGTCGAACAAGGCCTGGCGATCACGCTGGACCACTTCAACACGCTGGCGCTGCAGCAGCGCGCGCTGGAGGTGTTGCAGCTCAAGCTCGACATCCTGTGGGCGATGAACGACGCGATGGCGCTGCGCTACGGGGTGAGCGCATGAGCGCCGCCACCGCCACCGTGCACAGCGCCAGCCCGACGCTGGCCACCCAGCCGCGCGTGGGCGCCGGCTTCCGCCTGCAATGGGAGCCCGTGCAGGATTGCCATGTGCTGCTGTATCCCGAGGGCATGGTCAAGTTGAACGGCAGCGCCGGCCAGATCATGATGCGCTGCGACGGCCAGCGCGATGTGGCGGCCATCGTGGCCGACCTGGAAGCCACCTTCAGCGCGCAGGGCCTGGCGCCCGAGGTGCAGGCTTTTGTGCAGATGGCCGGCCAGCAGCGCTGGCTGGTCTGGGATTGACGATGATCACTCTTGATACCGGGTTGCGGCCAGCGGCCGTGGCGGGTGCAACCGCCGCCGCCAGCACCACCGCGCCGCGCCCCGGCCCGCCGCTGTGGCTGCTGGCCGAGCTGACCTACCGCTGCCCGCTGCACTGCGTGTTTTGCTACAACCCGATGGACTTTGCCCAGCAGGCCGATGAGCTGAGCACCGCCGACTGGCTGCGCGTGCTGCAACAGGGCCGGGCCCTGGGCGCCGTGCAGTGCGGCCTGTCGGGCGGTGAGCCGCTGGTGCGCGACGACCTGGAAGAAATCGTCGCCGAGGCGCACCGGCTGGGCTACTACACCAACCTGCTGACGTCCGGCGTCGGCTTGACCGAGGCCCGCGCCGCCGCGCTCAAGGCCGCCGGGCTCGACCATGTGCAGTTGTCATTTCAAGACTCCACCCGCGAGGTGAATGATTTCCTGTCGCACACCAAGACCTTCGAGTTGAAGCACAAGGTGGCGCGCACCATCAAGCAGCAGGGCTGGCCGATGGTGATGAATGTGGTGATCCACCGCCTGAACATCGACCACATCGACCGCATCATCGCGATGGCCGACGAGTGCGGCGCCGAGTACCTGGAGCTGGCCAACACCCAGTACTACTCCTGGGCACTGCACAACCGCGACCACCTGCTGCCCACGCACGCCCAGCTCCGGCACGCCGAGCAGGTGGCCGACGCCTGGCGCGCCAAGCTGGACGGACGCATGCGCATCTTCTTCGTCGCCCCCGACTACCACGAGGGCAAGCCGAAAAAATGCGTCAACGGCTGGGGCAACCTGTTTCTCACGGTGGCGCCCGACGGCACGGCGCTGCCTTGCCACACCGCGCGCATGCTGCCCGGGCTGGCTTTCCCGAATGTGCGTGAGCACACGCTGGGCGAGATCTGGTACGACAGCGAAGGCTTCAACCGCTACCGCGGCACCGGCTGGATGAAAGAGCCTTGTTCCAGCTGCGACCAGCGTGAAATCGATCTGGGCGGCTGCCGCTGCCAGGCCTTCATGCTGGCGCAAGACCCGGCCGCCGCCGACCCGGTGTGCCCCAAAAGCCCGCACCACGGCCAGGTGCTGGCGGCGGTGGCACGGGCTGAGGCCGGGGCGTTGGTGGCGCCCGGATCGGCCGGG
>JANMKO010000166.1:0-3474 GCA_031372085.1 Betaproteobacteria bacterium | reverse complement strand
TCGGGTGCGCCGGTGTACACCTGGGCCAGCGAGGTGCTGGTTTCTTGCAGCCGGGTGTCCAGTGCCACCCGGTTGTCAAACACAAAGCATTCACCCTGCCAGTCTTGCTGGGCGTCGGGCATCTGGGCAAAGTAGTTCAGGATGCCGCCGTCCAGTTGCCACACCGGCAGGCCCAGGCCGGCCATCCAGGCGCTGGTTTTTTCACAGCGGATGCCGCCGGTGCAGTACATCGCCAGCCGTTTGCCGGCAGCCTTCCAGGCCGGGGCATGGGCCAGCACATAGGCCGGGAAATCACGGAAGTTGCCCACCTGCGGATCCACCGCGCCGACAAACCGCCCGAGCCGGAACTCAAAGCTGTTGCGGTTGTCCAGCAGCAGCACATCGTCTTGCCGGATCAGCTGGCGCCAGGCCAGCGGGCTGACGGTTGTGCCCGCCGGCCGGGTGGCGTCTACCCCGAGGATGCCCAGCGGGACGATCTCGGCCTTGACATGCACCTTCATCCGGTGAAACGGCGCGGTGGTGCAGGCGCTGCGTTTGAAGGCCATGCCGGCCAACACACCACCCAGCACCGGGTCGGTCAACAGCGCGTGCTCAACGGCCTGAACCGCCTGCGGGCTGCCGGCCAGCATGCCGTTGATGCCCTCGGGAGCCACCAGCACGCTGCCCAGCACCGGGTGCGCAGGCGACGCGGTGAGCGCGCGCAGGCGCGCCGCCACCCCGTCGGGCTGGGCGAGGTGGGCAAACTTGTAAAAAGCCGTGTGCAGCAAGGCGGATTCGGTCATTCGGCGGGGCGGGTGCTGGGCGCTGAAGCGGCGCGGGGGGGCCGGGCGGGTGGTCAGGGCACGATCATTTGGGCGGGCGGCTGGCGCCTCTTTTTTAGCCGGCCAGGGCGGGCACTGTAGTGCCATGGCGGCTGGGTCTGCGCAGGCCGCTTGCGCGGCGGGCCCGGCGACCGATGGGTCAGGCCGGCGCCGTTGCATCAGCGGCCGCGCCAACCGGGGCCGGCGTCACGGTCATAGCGGTGGTGGCGGTGGTGGCGATCATGTGCATCGGGGTCGCCGTCGCCGCGCTGGTCCCAGCGCGGGTCGTAGACCCGGTCGTGGCGGTTGGGGACACCGTCGCCGTCGCGGTCCCAACGCGAGTTGTAGACCCGGTCATGGCGGTTGGGGACACCGTCGCCGTCGCGGTCCCAGCGCGCCGGCGGCCAGTAGGCGCGCGGGGCGTAGACCGGCAGCGGCGGCCAATAGACCGGGGCTGGCCGCGTGACCATCGGGTACGGCGGCGTGTACTGCGGTGCCGGCGGGCCGAAGAAGGGGCTGCCGATCGTCACCGACCATTGCACGTCGGGCTCTCGCGCCTGCGCCACGGTGCTGGCAAACACGGCCGACCATGACAGCACGGCGGCCGCCGCCAGGGAGCTTTTTTCCATTCACGTTCTCCTGCCATGGCCGGCCAACGGTGGCCGTATGCCATCAACGGCCGGGTGCGCGGGCCGGACCACACGACAATGTCAACGGTGGGTAAAGCTGCAACATCAGCGCCGGCGACAGCCCCGTCTCACCACCTGGCGCGCCGCCTCACACCAACTTGGGGGTGACATGGATCACGGATTCGGCAATGAGCTGCCACGGGCGCACACCGACGCGCCGCACCGCCCACCCGCGCGCTACCTGGTCGTCATCGATGCCGGCGGATCGATGATTGCCCGGTTGTTTCTCGCCAACCACCAGGCGGTGGCCGAGTTTGATGCTGGTACCGAAGAAACCGCCCAGATGACCCGGGGGTTGGTGCCGTCGAAGGGCGCCAATGGGCCCGACTGGGACCGTGCCCTGCAAGGCCACAGCGCGGCCGAGCGCAGCGCCGCCGATATCTATCGGCTCGACGTCTGAGCGCTGTGCCAAGCCGCGCGGCCTGATCGGTGGGCCAACAGGCCGTGCCACCGGGCAAGCAGCCGCCACAATCAGCCGGGGCGACCGGTCGGTGGCCCGCTCACCATTCCCCTGCAACCTGACGCCTGGCGCGTCCGCCCGGAGGCAAACGCAATATGTTCTCGCACATCATGATCGGCACCAACAACCTGGACAAAGCCAAAGCCTTCTACGACGCCGTGCTGGGCACCCTGGGCGTGCCCGCCGGGGCAGTGGACCGCCACCGCGTCTTCTGGCGCACGCCGACTGGCGTCTTCTCGGTGACGCTGCCGATCAATGGGCAGCCTGCCACGGTGGGCAACGGCAGCACCCTCGGCTTTGCCTGCCAGACAGCCGATCAGGCCGACGCCTGGCACGCCGCCGGGCTGGCGAACGGCGGCACCCCCTGCGAAGACCCACCAGGCCCACGTGAGGGCGCCGCCGGCCGCCTCTACCTGGCCTACCTGCGCGACCCCGACGGCAACAAGATTTGCGGCTTGTGCCGCCTGCCTCGGGCCTGAGCGGGTGTTGACGAAATGAATGACACCCGCGTGAGGCCCCAAAGCCTGCGCGGCGCCGCTCAAGCGTCGCGCAGCAGGTCCTGCATGAGGCGGCGCACGATTGCCAACGCCGGTGCCTCGCTGCGGCCGGCCAGCGTGACCAGGGCAAACCGCGCGGTCGCATTCAACGCCGGTTTCATCACCAGTTCTGCCAGGTCGGGGCCCGCGGCACGGATGGCGATCAGCACGGCGTCGGTGTGCCGCGTCAATTCGACCAGGCTCGGAATCTCCTCGCAGTGCAGCGTGACGCAGCGCGCCGGGTGCGCGTCGGGCCCGTAGCGCTCGACGAGCACGCGCGCCACCTCGTCGCTCAGCGGCGTCGATGCGATCCGGTACGCCCGCAGCTGATCGAAGCTCACACCACCCTGCTTGCGGGTCAGCGGGTGACCGCGCCGGCACAGGAAGGCGCCACGCATCTCGTAGGTCTCGGTGGCGCGCAGGTCGGGCGCGGGCGCCAGTGACCGCGCATCGACCACCAGCGCATCGATCGTGCGATCGCGCAGGCTGCGTTCGAGCAGGTCGATGCGGCCCCGCGAGATCTCAAGTCGCAGTTGGGGATGGTGCGTGGCCACCTGCATCAAAAGCGGCGTCATCAGCATCGCGCCCGGCCCGGAACCCAGACCGATGCGCAGCGTGCCGGCATTTCCGCAGGCCATTTGCGCTCCGCTGTCGCGCAGGTCGTCGGCTGCGCCCACGAGTTGGCGAGCACGCGCTACCACCTCGCGGCCAAAGGGTGTGACATCGCTGCGCCGGCCGATGCGGTCGAACAGCGGTTGGCCGAGTTCATCTTCGAGCGCGCGGACGCTGCGGCTCAGGGCCGGCTGGGTCAAGAAGAGCGCTGCGGCCGACTTGCTGAAAGAGCCGGTCTGCGCCAGCGAGATCAGGTGTCGCAGCTGCACAAGGGTCATGGTCAGGGCCCTGAATACTGTGTGTGTGAAACTCATGCTAATGCATAAAACAATGCATTGGACTTTGCCATTGCGCAACCCTACATTGGCCACGTTTGA
>JANMKO010000165.1:0-9849 GCA_031372085.1 Betaproteobacteria bacterium | reverse complement strand
GTTTTTTGGCGCGGCGCCCGGTTGGTGCTGCTCTTGAAATGCAGGTTGCCGAAGCCGCCGTCACCGCCCTTGGCCAGCAAGGTCTTGACCTCCGGGTCCAGCAACTCGGCCAACACCTCGTCGGTCTCAAAATCACGCACGATGGTGCCCACCGGCATGCGCAGCACGATGTCGTCGGACGCCGCGCCGTACTGGTCTGAGCCGCGCCCGGCCTCACCGTTGCGCGCCTCATGACGGCGGGCGTAGCGGTAGTCGATCAAGGTGTTGATGTTGCGGTCGGCCACCGCAAACACGCTGCCGCCCTTGCCGCCGTCACCGCCGTTGGGCCCGCCAAACGGGATGAACTTCTCGCGCCGAAAGCTCATGCAGCCGGCGCCACCGGTGCCGGCCGCGATGTCGATGGTGGCTTCGTCGACGAATTTCATGCTCTACCCCCGGGGCGAAGCCCCTGAAAAACAAAAAAGCCCCGGCAGGCCGGGGCTTGGTGACCACACTCGGCAAGCGCCCGAGTTTGCGTCAAGGCGCCGATGCAACCGGGGCCAGCACCATCCGCCGCGTCAGGCAGCGGCGGCCGGGGTGACAGACGCAGGGGAGACAGACGCCGGTGTGACAAACACCATGTGGCGGTTCAACGCGCCCTTGATGGCGTACGACACAGTGCCGTCCACCAGCGCAAACAGGGTGTGGTCTTTGCCCATGCCGACATTGCTGCCGGCATGAAAGCGCGTGCCACGCTGGCGCACGATGATGGCGCCGGCCGGGATCACCTGGCCGCCGTACACCTTGACGCCCAGCATCTTGGGTTGTGAGTCGCGGCCGTTGCGGGTTGAGCCGCCGCCTTTTTTCTGTGCCATGGATCAAAAACTCCTTCAATTGCGGGTGGGCAGATCAAGTCAACGCCGGGCTGCCCCGAGTTGACTTGCGCCCCTGTGGGGGACGGCCACCGTGCATCGGCGGCCTTGAGCCATCAGACGCCGATGGCGCCGATTTGCAGCTCGCCGATTTGCAACTCGGTATAGGTCTGGCGATGACCGCCATGCCGCTGATAGTGCTTGCGGCGCCGCATCTTGAAGATGCGCACCTTGTCGTGCTTGCCGTGCGACACCACCGTGGCTGTCACCGTGGCGCCCGCCACCAAGGGAGTCCCGATCGTCAGGTCTGCGCCGCTACCAACTGCCAGCACCTGGTCGATCACGATCTCTTGGCCCACGTCCGCTGCTATCTGTTCTACCTTGATCTTTTCGCCGGTTGCAACCTTGAATTGCTTGCCACCGGTTTTTATGAGCGCGTACATATGTGCCTTCTGCCTTCTGAATTGCCTGTTGACGAATTGCTTGTTGACGAATTGCCTATCGACCTACCTGATTGATGTGTCCGCAGGGGTTGGCCCCCTGCCTCCCTCAGCAACCCAGCCCGGCCGAAGGAACCTTTGAGTATAGCGCCTTGCGCGCCAAATCAGGCATCGCCTGGCCCGCAGGGCCTCGCCAGCGCGCAGCAAACAGCCACCTCCTTATAATTTGAGGTGGCTTGCAACCTGCAAGTCTGTCCTCCAGCCCGCCTCCAGCCCCAGTGACCGACCTCCCCGCACCCGCACCGGCCACGCCCGATCCGATGGCCGCTGACATGCAGCAGGTGGACGACGTGATCCGCCAGCGGCTGGCGTCGGACGTGGTGCTGATCAACCAGATATCGCACTACATCGTCAGCGCCGGCGGCAAGCGCATCCGGCCGCGGCTGGTGCTGTTGTTTGCCGATGCGCTGGGCTTTACCGGCGTTGAGCGCTTTGAGCTGGCTGCCACGGTGGAATTCATCCACACCGCCACGCTGCTGCATGACGACGTGGTCGACGAATCGTCACTGCGCCGCGGCCGCAAGACCGCCAATGCGCTGTTCGGCAATGCCGCCAGCGTGCTGGTGGGTGATTTTTTGTACTCCCGCGCCTTCCAGATGATGGTGGGCGTGAACCGCATGCGGGTGCTGGCGGTGCTGGCTGACGCCACCAACGTCATCGCCGAGGGCGAGGTGTTGCAGCTGATGAACATGCACGACCCCGATCTGGCGGTGGACGACTACCTGCGCGTGATCCGGTTCAAGACCGCCAAATTGTTTGAGGCCAGCGCCCGGCTGGGCGCGGTGCTGGCCAATGCCGGCAGTGCAGTGGAAGACGCCTGCGCCGACTACGGCCGCTCACTCGGCACCGCGTTCCAGCTGGTGGACGACCTGCTGGATTACGAGGGCGACACCCAGACGCTGGGCAAAAACGTCGGTGATGACCTGCGCGAAGGCAAGCCCACGTTGCCGCTGCTGGTGGCCATGGCACGCTGCACCGACGATGAGCGGCATTTGATGCGCCATGCCATCGAGCACGGTGAAAGCGCCCGGCTCGATGAGATTTTGGCCATCGTCAAGCGCACCGGCGCACTGCAAGCCACCCGGGATGCCGCCCGCGCCGAGGCCGACAAAGCCCGGGATGCGCTGGCCACGCTGCCCCATTCAGCCGCCCGAGACGCTCTGCTAGAATTGTGTGCTCGGTCGGTTGAGCGGTCTTCCTGATCGCCTTGCATCGGCCATATCGCATGTTTTAAGTGGGTCCTGCGCTGGGTTGCCAGTCGCCAAGACCCGCACCATCGGGGTGTAGCTTAGCCTGGTAGAGCGCTACGTTCGGGACGTAGAGGCCGGAGGTTCGAATCCTCTCACCCCGACCACCGCTGCCGTTTTGGGCCGCTCGGCGCCAAAAACCCCCGGTCGCCTACCCGCACCGCGCGCCGCATCCGTCGGTTGATGCACGCTCGTTTTTGGCGTGAACTACGACCGATTCGCCGCTGACCTACGGGTTACAGTCAGCGGTTAGGTGACGCGCAGCCCGTGATCAGTCGCCGCGAGAACACTCAAATCCGCCTTGGAAACCCTGGTCGAAATCCCGCAATCCTCTCTCTCCGGCGTGGCGAGGGTTTTGGTGCATGCCGGCAAGCTGGGCAGCAAGGCCGCTGAAGACCTGGCCAAATCGGCGCGTGAGCGCAAGATCAGCTTCATCGGCGCGGTGATCGCCTCGGGCGCGGTCTCGGCTTTTGATCTGGCGCACACCCTGTCCACCTCGCTGGCGCTGCCGCTGGTGGATTTGTCGGCCGTCGATCAAGAGCGCCTGCCCAAAGGCATGGTCGATGGCAAGCTGACCAGCCAATACCAGCTGGTGCTGCTGGGCAAGCGGGGCAACCGGCTGTTCATCGGCGGCGCCGACCCCACCGACCAAGAGGCGGTTGAGCGCATCAAGTTTGCCACCCAGCTGTCGCCCGAGTGGGTGATCGTCGAGTACGACAAACTCGCGCGCCTGCTGGAGGCGCAGGGCAATACCGCGAATGAGACGCTGGAGGCACTCACCGCCGAAGACTTCGAGTTCGATGTCACCGATGACGCCAGCGCACCCGAGTCCACCGAGGTGGCGCAAGAGGTTGAAGATGCGCCGGTGGTGCGCTTCTTGCAAAAAATGCTGATCGACGCGATCAACCTGCGCGCTTCTGATCTGCACTTCGAGCCTTATGAGTACACCTACCGGGTGCGCTTTCGGGTGGACGGTGAGCTGCGTGAGATCACCCAGCCGCCGATAGCGATCAAAGAAAAACTCGCCTCGCGCATCAAGGTGATCAGCCGGCTCGACATCTCAGAAAAGCGCGTGCCGCAAGACGGCCGCATGAAGATGAAGTTTGGCAACAAGGCGATCGACTTCCGCGTCTCGACCTTGCCCACTTTGTTTGGCGAGAAGATCGTGATCCGGATCCTCGACCCGTCGTCGGCCAAGGTGGGCATCGAGGCCCTGGGCTACGAGAAGATCGAGAAAGAGCGCCTGCTGACGGCCATCGTGCGGCCCTACGGGATGATCCTGGTCACCGGGCCCACCGGCTCGGGCAAGACGGTGTCTCTCTACACCTGTTTGAACATCCTGAACCAGCCCGGCGTCAATATCTCGACGGTCGAAGACCCGGCCGAGATCAACCTGCCCGGCGTCAACCAGGTCAATGTGAATGACCGGGCCGGCATGACGTTCTCGGTCGCGCTCAAATCGTTTTTGCGGCAAGACCCGGACATCATCATGGTCGGCGAGATTCGCGATCTCGAAACCGCCGACGTGGCCATCAAGGCCGCACAAACCGGCCACATGGTGATGAGCACGCTGCACACCAACGACGCGCCCACCACCTTGACACGGCTGCTCAACATGGGCGTGGCACCGTTCAACATCGCGTCCAGCGTGATATTGATCACCGCCCAGCGGCTGGCGCGGCGGCTGTGCGACCACTGCAAGACGCCGGCCGACTACCCGCGTGAGGCGATGCTGCGCGCCGGCTACCTGCCCGAAGACCTGGACGGCGCCTGGCGGCCCTTCCGCGCGGTGGGCTGCTCGGCCTGCAACAGCGGCTACAAAGGCCGGGTGGGGCTGTACCAGGTGATGCCGATGAACGACGCGCTGCAACGCATCATCCTGTCCGAGGGCACGGCCGTGGACATCGCCGACCAGGCCCGGCGTGACGGCGTGCGTGACTTGCGCCAATCTGGCCTGGTCAAGGTGAGGGCGGGCGTGACGACACTTGAAGAAGTGATCGCCGTCACCAACCAATGAGCGGGCGGTCGATCTGTCGGCCCGCGCGGCGCCCGGGCGCACCGCCGCGCCCCTTTTAAGCCGGAGAACCCATGGCGACCGCAGCAGCCGCAAGAAACGTCAAAGAACTGGTCTTTGAGTGGGAGGGCCGGGACAAAAACGGCAAGATCGTGCGCGGTGAGATCCGCTCGGGCGGTGAGGCAGCGGTGAGCGCCAGCCTGCGCCGCCAGGGCATCTTGCTGACCAAGCTGAAAAAGCGCCGCACCAGCGGCGGGCGCGCGGTCAAGCAGCGTGACATCGCGCTGTTTACCCGCCAACTGGCCACGATGATGAAGGCCGGCGTGCCGCTGCTGCAGGCGTTTGACATCGTCGGCCGCGGCGCTGTCAATCCGCGGCTAACCAAGCTGCTGGGCGACATCCGCGCCGATGTCGAGACCGGCACCAGCCTGTCGGCCGCCTTCCGCCGGCATCCAATGCAATTTGATGCGCTGTACTGCAACCTGGTTGAAGCGGGTGAGACCGGCGGCATTCTTGAGGCCCTGCTGGAGCGGCTGGCGATCTACCAAGAAAAAACCCTGGCCCTCAAAAGCAAGATCAAGGCTGCGCTGATGTACCCGATTGCGGTGCTGGTGGTGGCCTTCATCGTGGTGGTGGTGATCATGGTCAAGGTGATCCCGGCCTTCAAAGAGGTGTTCAGCTCGTTTGGCGCTGACTTGCCCGGCCCCACCCTGGTGGTGATCGCGATGTCGGAGTTTTTTGTCGCCACCTGGCCGTTCATCTTCGGCGGGCTGATCGGCGGCAGTTACATGTTCATGCAGGCCTGGCGGCGCTCAGAAAAGATGCAGATGGTGATGGACCGGCTGCTGCTGCGCATCCCGATCTTTGGTGTGCTGATCAACAAATCGGTCATCGCGCGCTGGACGCGCACTTTGTCCACCATGTTTGCCGCTGGCGTGCCGCTGGTTGAGGCGCTTGATTCGGTGGCCGGTGCCGCCGGCAACGCGGTGTACGCCGAGGCCACCGGCAAGATCCAGCGCGATGTGTCCACCGGCAGCGCACTCACCACCGCGATGCAGGGCACGGGGGTGTTCCCCAACATGGTGATCCAGATGACGTCGATTGGCGAAGAGTCGGGCTCGCTCGACCACATGCTGGCCAAGGCCGCCGAGTTTTATGAAGAAGAGGTCGACGACATGGTCAAGGGCCTGTCCAGCCTGATGGAACCCATCATCATCGTGGTGCTGGGCACCATCATCGGCGGCATCGTGGTGTCGATGTACCTGCCGATCTTCAAAATCGGTTCGGTGGTCTGAGGCCCTCCCGCCCACCCGCGCCGATGTCGAAACCGATGATCGATTGGCTGTTGTCGCCCTGGGCGCTGGGCCTGCTGGGGCTGGTGATCGGCAGCTTTTTGAATGTGGTGATCCACCGCCTGCCGCAATTGCTGGAGCGTGATTGGCTGGGCGACGTGGGCGGCTATCTGCAAGACAGCGCCACGATGGCCCGGGTGCTGGGCGCCGCCCCGGCACGCACCGCCGAGCTGGCGCGCCAGGGTGCTGCGCTGGCCGCCGAGGTGGCCGCGCTGCCGCGCCTGAGCCTGTCCAAACCGCGCTCACGCTGCCCAAAATGTGGCCGCACGCTGGCCTGGCACGAGAACATCCCGCTGCTGGGCTGGCTGCGGCTGGGCGGCAAGTGCGCTGGCTGCGGCGGTGCCATCTCACGCCGCTACCCGCTGGTGGAAGCAATCACCGCCGCGCTGTTTGCCGGCGCCGCCGTGCTGGCCGGGCCCAGCGCCGCTGCGGCCGTGTACTGCGTGGCGCTGGCGCTGCTGGTGGCTGCCGCCTTCATCGACCTGGACACCACCCTGCTGCCCGACGATTTGACGCTGCCGCTGATCGGCCTGGGCCTGGTGGCGGCCTGGCAGCACTGGACGCCGATCAGCCTGCCGGACGCCGCACTGGGCGGGTTTTTTGGCTATTTCTCGCTCTGGGCGGTGGCTTTTGTCTACAAGTTGGTGCGCGGCGTGCAAGGCATGGCCGAGGGTGACTTCAAGCTGCTGGCCGGGCTGGGCGCGCTGCTGGGCTGGCAGGCGTTGCCCAGCATCATCCTGCTGTCGTCGGCGGTGGGCGCGGTGGTCGGTATTTTCATGATCGTGTTCCGCGGCCACGGCCGCGAGGTGCCGATCCCGTTTGGGCCTTACCTGGCCGGCGGCGGCATGGCGGCGCTGTTTTTTGGGCCGCAGTTGATGGGGCTGTGGCCGGGGCTGTGAGCGAGCCGGCGCATGGGCTCGGCCCCCGCCTGGCCATCGGTTTGACGGGCGGCATCGGCAGCGGCAAAAGCACGGTGGCGGCACTGCTGGTGGCGCATGGCGCCACGCTGGTCGATACCGACGCCATCGCCCACGCGCTGACCACTGCCGGCGGCGCGGCGATGCCGGCCTTGCGCCAGCGCTTTGGCAATGCCGTGGCCGGGCCCGACGGCGCGCTCGACCGGGCGCAGATGCGCCAGCTCGCCTTTGCCGACGCCGACGCCAAGCGTGCGCTGGAGGCCATCCTGCACCCGATGATCGGCGCCGAGGCACAGCGCCAGGCGGCGGCGGCCGGCGTGCCCGGCGGCAGCGGTGTGGTGGTGTTCGATGTGCCGCTGCTCACCGAGTCCAGCGCCTGGCGGGCGCGTTGCCAGCGCGTCCTGGTGGTCGATTGCCCGGCGGCCACCCAGGTGCAACGGGTGGTGGCCCGCTCGGGCTGGACGGCCGAGCAGGTTGAGCGGGTGATCAACCTGCAAGCCCCGCGTGCCGCGCGGCGGGCCATTGCCGACGCGGTGATCCACAACGACGGCTTGCGCCCCGACGCACTGGCCGCCGAGGTGGCCGCACTGTGGGCGCTGTGGGTGGGCTGAGCCGCTGGCGCCCGGCCCGGCGCCGCAGGCTATGAAACAATCCGCCGGCCCTGCGCAGCCCGCCGCTGCGCCTGTCTGCCGCACCCGCTGCCGCACCTGCTGCTGCACCTGCTCCACGAGGAAGCGCCTTGGTTCTGTACGAGTACCCGTTCAACGAAAGTGTGCGCACCCTGCTGCGGCTGGAGCACCTGTTCGACCGGCTGGGCCAGTTGCTGCCGCGTGATGCGGCGGTAGACCACCACTTTGCGCTGGTCACGATGTTCGAGATCATGGACGTGGCCGCCCGCGCCGACCTCAAATCCGACCTGCTCAAAGAGCTGGAGCGCCACAAAGCCCAGTTCATCGCCTACCGCAGCAACCCGCAGGTGTCGCAACAAGCGCTGGACGGCGTGATCGGCCGCATCGACCAGGCTTTTGCGGGCCTGATCCAGCAACCCGGCAAGGCCGGCCAGTCACTCGCCGGCCATGAATGGCTGACCAGCGTGCGCAGCCGCATCAGCATCCCCGGCGGCACCTGTGAATTTGATCTGCCGGCCTATTACGCCTGGCAGCAGCGCGATGCGGCGCGACGCCGCGCCGACCTGCTGGGCTGGGTGGCCACGCTGGCGCCGCTGGCCGAGGCGCTGCACACCGTGCTGCACCTGGTGCGCGATGCCGGCGTGGCGCACAAGGTGGTGTTCACCGCCGGGCAGTTTCAGCAAAGCCTGCCGCCGGGCCGCAGCTACCAGTTGCTGCGCCTGCGCATTGACGGCGCCGATGACCTGGTGCCCGAGATCACCGGCCACCGGTTGATGGTCACCGTGCGGCTGATGCGGGTGGACAGCGACGGCCGGCTGCGGCCGGCGGCGTTGAACCGGCCGTTTGAGCTGACGCTGTGCAGCTGACGCTGCGTTGATGAAGCAGCGCTGTGCGCATGAGCGACCCCAACGCCCCCTCACCTGCCGCCAGCGCGCCGCCCACGCCACGCCGTGTGCCCTGCCCCACTTGCGGCCGGCCGGCGCTGTTTGCGCCCGAGAACGCCTGGCGGCCGTTTTGCAGTGAGCGCTGTCGCGGCGTTGACCTGGGCGCCTGGGCCAATGAGCAATACCGGGTCGAGGTGCCGCCCGGCCGCGACAACGACGACACGCTGCCCGATTGACGATGGCCGGCAGCAGCGCGCCCGCCCGGCGGCGGTGGATCAAGCGCCTGGCCTGGGCGCTGGCCGGCCTGGCCGCGCTGCTGCTGGTGCTGTGGTGGGGCGTGCCGGCGCTGCTGCTGTGGCAAGCGCCGCCGCGCCTGAGCCAGGCGCTGGGCCGGCCGGTGACGATTGACGCGGTGTCTTGGACGCCGTGGCGGCTTGAACTGCAGCTGGACGGGCTGCGCGTGGGCGCTGCACCCGGTGCGACCGCCGGTGCCACACCCGGTGCGACATCCGGTGTGACCTCCTCCGCGACACCCGGTGCGACACCCGGTGTGACTTCCGGTGCGGCGTCCGGTACGGCACCCGCCGCACCGCCCGCTGCCTCGGCCTTGGCCAAAATCGCCACCGACGCCACGCCGCCGCTGCTGCAAATCGCCCACCTGCGCATCGACCTGTCCATCGCGTCGCTGCGCCACGGCGCGCCGGTGGTCGAGGCCCTGGCCATCGACGGCCTGCGGCTGCACCTGGCACGCACGGCGCCCGGCCACTACGACATCGACGACCTGCTGGCGCGCCTTCAAGCCACCCCCAGCCCGGCCCCCGGCACGGCAGAGCCGGCGCGCTTTGCGCTGTATAACCTGGCGCTCACCGACGCCCGGTTGCGCCTGGACGACCGGCCCGCCGGCCGGCTGCACACGCTGGACGCGCTGACGCTGACGCTGCCGTTCTTGTCCAACTTGCCGGCCGATGTGGCGGTGCGCACCGCGCCCCGGCTGGCCTTCACTTTGAACGGCACGCGCATCGACAGCGGCAGCCAGGCGCTGCCGTTTGCCAGCACCCGATCGGGTGAGCTGACGCTGGCTTTTGCGGATCTGGACGTGCAGCCCTGGCTGGCCTACCTGCCGGCCAGCCTGCCGCTGCGGCTGGCGCAGGCCCGCGTCACGTCGGATTTGACGCTGCGTTTTGCCCTGCCACCGCAGGGCCCGCCCAGCGTGGCGCTGCGCGGCAGCGTGGCGCTGCGCGACGCGGCGCTGACCGAGCCCGACGGCACGCCGCTGCTGCGCTGGCAGGCGCTGACGCTGGCGCTGCAAGACGTGCAGCCGCTGCTGCGCAAGATCGACCTGGGCGTGCTGCAGATCGACGGCGCCGAGCTGCAACTGGCACGCAGCGCTGGCGGCCAGCTCAACCTGCAACGCTTGCTGGCGCCGGCCGGTGCCGCGCCGGGCCCGGCCCCGCC
>JANMKO010000125.1:0-4393 GCA_031372085.1 Betaproteobacteria bacterium | reverse complement strand
CCGCTGGCCTGGGCCGGCCTGGCCGCGCCGGCCACCGCCGCCGTGATGATCAGCCAGGTGTACGGCGGCGGCGGCAACGGCGGCGCGCCGTACACGCATGACTATGTGGAGCTGCACAACAGCGGCGCGCTGGCCGTCAGCGTGGCGGGCTGGTCGCTGCAATACGCCTCGGCGGCGGGCAGCAGCTGGAGCAACAGCACCGCGCTGGCCGGCAGCATCCCGGCGGGCGGCTATTTTCTGGTCCGGCTGGCTGCACCCACCAACCCGGCCGGCGTGGCGCTGCCGGTGCCGCCCGATGTCACCGGCAACACCAACCTGAGCGCGGCCAACGGCAAGCTGGCGCTGGTCAATGGCCGCGCGCTGTTGACAGGCAGCTGCCCGATCCCCGGCGCCAGCGTGGTCGATTTTGTCGGCTACGGCACGGCCAATTGCTTTGAGACGGCCGCCGCGCCCGGCCTCGGCAACAGCACCGCGCTGCTGCGGGCCAGCGTGGGCAGCAGCTGTGTGGACAGTGGCAACAACAGCAGCGATTTCACCAGCACCGCCACGCCGCTGCCGCGCAACAGCACGGCGCTGCCCCAGCCTTGCAGCGGCACGGGCGGTGGCGGTGGCACCCCCGTGGCGGCCACCATCCCGGCCATCCAGGGCAGCGGGCCCACCAGCCCGATGGTGGGCCAGCGGGTGGTCACCAGCGGGGCGGTGACCCAGGTCAACAACAACGGCTTCTTCATGCAAGACGTGGCGGGCGACAACAACCCGGCCACGTCCGACGGCATCTTCGCCTTCACCGGCAGCACCACCTACCCTGCGGTGGCGCTGGGCAACCTGGTGCAGGCCATCGGCACGGTGCTCGAGTTCAACACCGGCGCCAGCGCCGACACCGCCGCCCACACCGTGACCCAGCTGTCGCAGGTGACGGCGGTGGGCTTTGTCAACAGCGGCGTCAGCGTCGCCCCCACGGTGGTGGCGCTGCCCGAGGCCAGCAACGACGACCTGGAGCGCGTTGAGGGCATGCTGGTCACGCTCACCGGCCCGCTCACGGTGAACCAGAACTTCTTCCAGGGCCGCTACGGCCAATTGACGCTGGCCGTGGGCGGCCGGCTGGAGACGCCCACCAACCGCCACCGCCCGGGCACGCCGCAGGCCGTGGCGCTGGCCGATGAGAACGCCCGCCGCCGCATCCTGCTGGACGACGGCAGCAGTTTGCAAAACCCGAACCCGATCCCCTACCTGGGCGCCAATGGCCTGGGCCGGGCGGGCGACAGCACCGGCTCGATCACCGGCGTGATCGATTACGGCCTGGCCACCAACAGCACGGCCGGTGCCGGCGACTACAAGATCCACCCCACCGTGCCGCCGGTGTTCAGCGTGGCCAATGGCCGCACCGCTGCGCCCGCTGCGGTGGGCGGCAACCTCAAGGTGGCCAGCTTCAATGTGCTGAACTACTTCACCACCTTCACCGACGGCAACACCGCCAGCGGCCAAACCGGCCAGGGCTGCACGCTGGGCGGCCCGGTTGGCGGCAGCACGCTGGCCAGCAACTGCCGGGGTGCCAGCAACCTCATCGAGTTTGGCCGCCAGCAGGCCAAGATCGTCGAGGCGATGGCGGCCATCGATGCCGACGTGCTGGGCCTGATGGAAATCCAGAACAACGGCCTGACCGCCGTGCAAAACCTGGCCGACGCGCTGAACGCCCGGGTGGGCGCCGGCAGCTACGCCAGCACCGCGCTGCCGGCGCAGGGCACCGGCACCGACGCCATCCGGGTGGCCATCATCTTCAAGCCCGCCAAGCTCAGCCCGGCCGGCGCGGCGGTGAGCGATGTCGATCCGGTGAACAACCGGCCCACGCTGGCACAGACCTTCAGCCTGGCCAATGGTGAGCGCTTCACCCTGCTCGTCAACCACCTCAAGAGCAAAGGCGGCTGCCCAGCGCTGGGCGACCCCGATTTCACCGGCAACAACGATGTCGGCGACGGCCAGGGCTGCTGGAACGGCCAACGCACCCGGCAAGCCACGCGGCTGCGCAGCTTTGTCGCCGAGCGCCAGACAGCGGCGGGCAGCAGCGACGCGCTGCTGATCGGTGATTTCAATGCCTACGCCCAGGAAGACCCGATCTACCACCTGACCAGCAGTGGCTACATCGACCAGCTGGCCCGGTTCAGCAACTTCGGCTACTCGTATGTGTTTGACGGCGCCGCCGGCCGGCTCGACCACGCGATTGCCAGCGCCACGCTGTCGGCCCGCGTCAACCGGGTGCTGCACTGGCACATCAATGCCGATGAGCCGGCCATCGCCGACTACAACCTCGAATTCAAGGCGCCTGCGCTGCGCTGCGGTGCCGGCGGCACCAGCCTGTGCCCGCCCGATCCGTCCACCGCGTCACCGTACCGGTCATCCGACCACGACCCGGTGGTGGTGGGCCTGAACCTGTACAAAACCATCACCGGCAACGGCCGGGGCGCACTGCTGGGCACGCCCGGTGACGACCTGTTGATCGGCGGCCCGGGCGCGCAAACCATGACCGGCGGCGCCGGCAACAACGTTTACGTCTACCAGTCGATGCGCGATGCCGGTGACACGATCACTGATTTCGGGCCCGGCAAAGACCGCATCGATCTGGCTGGCCTGCTGGCGTCCATCGGCACCGCCCCGGCCAACGCCCTCAGCCGGGGCGTCGTCAAGCTGGTGGCGGCGGGTGCGCACACGCTGCTGCAAATCGACACCGACGGCAGCGCCGGCCCCGGCGCGGCCCGCACGCTGGCCACCTTGCTCAACGTCAGCCCGGCCCAGATCGTTGCCGACCGCGACCTGGGTGTTCAATGACCCCGACCCGGACCCCACCATGACTGCAAAACTCATCGTTACCGGCTTGCTGGCGGGGCTGGCGGCCGGCCCGGCGCTGGCCCAGTCTGCCCACCTGACCGACTGGGCAGCGGCGGGCGATGTCTCGGCCGTCAGCGCCAGTACGGCCACGCTGACCACCGCCGCCGTGGATTCTGGCGAGACGCCGCTGGCGCCCCCCGGCGCGCTGCTGTACTACGCGCTGGCGCCCGCGCTAGGCCTGGCGCCGGGCACATTGGCCGCTGACACGGTGGAGGGCTCGGGCTTGCAACACAGCTTCACCACGCCGGCCGGCAGCACCCGCGTGCACTTCAACTGGACGCTGGGCACGGTTGCCTTTGATGCCGGTTTTGCCGACCGGGCGTTGGTGCTGGTGGACGGCAGCACGCTGTTGCCGCTGGGCACGGTGGCGGCGGCGTTGGTGGGCGGCAGCTTCAACATCACCTTTGCCGGTGCCGCACCGCACGCGCTGGTGATCGCGCTGCTGGACGTGGGCGACGCGCTGGGCGTGTCCACGCTGACGCTCAGCAACTTCAGCGTCACTGCCGTGCCCGAGCCCACCCGCCTGGCGCTGCTGCTGGCCGGCTTGCTGGGCCTGGGTGCCGTGCTGCGCCGCCGCTGATGGCAGCGTCCGCTGCCCGTCAAACCACGCTGTAAGCCCGCAGCCCGGCCAGGTCGATCACGCGCACGCCGCCGTACTCCACCCTTATCAGCGCGGCGGCTTGCAGCGCCGTCAGCGCCTCGTTTACCCGCTGGCGCGACAGCCCCACCAGATAGGCCAGTTCTTGCTGGGTGATGCGCAGCAACTGGCCCACGCCCGGGTACAGCACCGGGTGGAACAGCGACGCCAGGCTGCGCGCCACCCGGGCATCGGGCTGGTGGTTGCGGTCGATCTCACGCGCCGCGATAAATTGGCCCAGCCGCTCGTTCAACTGCGTCATGACAAACCGGTTGAACGGGATGCTGCGCTCCAGCAACAACCAGAACATCGCCACCGGCAGCCCGGCCACCGTGCTTTTGCGCAGCGCCTCGATGTTGTAGCGGTACACCTCGCGCTTGAGCAAAGTGCCCTCACCAAACCAGGCGCCCGGCGGGATGCCGGTGTAGGTGATCTGCTGGCCCTGCAGGTTGACATTGCTCATCTTCAGCAGCCCGTCGATCACGCCAAACCAGTACGTGGACGGCGCCCCGGTGCGGCACACCCGGTCCCCCGGCTCGGCATTGCCCACCGACAGCGCGGCCGCGGCCTGCTGTCGGTCGTCATCGGCCAGCAGCGCCAGCCACGGGATGGTGGCCAGCTCGGCGGCTGACGGCCGGCGCGCGCGCTGGTGCAGGGTGGGGGCGGTCATGGGCGGTGGGTTTGGGTTTGGGTTTGGGTTTGGGTTTGTTCGCTGAGTTCAAAGCCATACAGGTCATCCCGAAAGCGCCGGGGCGGGTTGCCGTGTTTTGCTACGTGCCCGGGCCAGAGGCCCGGGCGTTCGCCAGGCACAAACAGTCCACAGGACTGTTTGAGTCCGGGCTCACTCCGTCCGCCGCCGGCCAAAAGCGGCCG
>JANMKO010000236.1:0-2092 GCA_031372085.1 Betaproteobacteria bacterium | reverse complement strand
TTCTTGTCCATCGCGCCGGGTTTGATCTCGCCGGTGGCGTCCAGCCCCAACGGCCCGGCCAGCGCGCCCAGGCGGTCTGACCGGCCGCCGCCCAGCACCCGGCCGCCTTCAAAACGGGCTTCGGCCAGTGCCACGCCCAGTTTGCTGGCCAGCTTGGCGCGCAGGTTCTGGCAAGCATCAAACAGCCCTGAGCCGGCACTGGCCGCGCCCCAAGAGCCGCCCGATCCCGGGGTGGCCGGCAAATCGCTGTCGCCCAGCACCATGCGCACTTGCGCCATCGGCAAGCCCAGCATCTCGGCGGCAATCTGGCTGAACACGGTGTAGCTGCCGGTGCCGATGTCGGTCATCGCCATACGCACGGTGAGCAGGCCGCTGCTGTCCAGCGCCACCGCGCAGGTGGACGGCATCAGCAGATTGCCGCGGGTGGCGGCGGCCACGCCCAGGCCCAGCCACCAGCGGCCATCCGTCACCGCCCCCGGCTTGGCCTGGCGCGCTGCCCAGCCGAAGCGCGTGGCACCTTCGCGCAGGCAGGCCACCAATTGGCGGGACGAAAACGGCACGCCCAGCTCAGGGTCTTGCGCCGGCTCATTGCGCAGGCGCAATTCGATCGGGTCGAGGCCCAGCTTTTCGGCCAGCTCGTCCATCGCCTGCTCCAGCGCCAGCATGCCCACGGACTCACCCGGGGCGCGGGTGGAGTCCGACACCGGCAGGTCGAGCTTGACCGAGCGGTGCGTGGTCAGGCGGTGCGGCGCGGCATACAGCGTGCGCGTCTGCATGCTGGCGTTCTCGAAGAAGTTGTCAAAGCGCGCGCTGTGCGACCAGGTCTCATGCGCGATGGCCCTCAGGCGGCCGTCGGCCCCAGCGCCCAGGCGCAACCGCTGGATGGTGTTGCTGCGGTGGGTGGTGAAGTGAAACATCTGCTGCCGGGTGAGCGCCGTCTTGACGGGCAGGCCCAATTGGCGCGACGCCAGGGCCGACAGCATCACATCGCCATAAATGGGCAGCTTGCCGCCAAAGCCGCCGCCGATGTAGCGGCTGACGATGCGCACCTTGGCCGGCGCGATTTGCAAGGTGGCGGCCACCGCGTTCTGCGCACTCTTGAGCAACTGCGCCGCGCAGTGGATGATCACCCTGCCGTCTTGCCAATACGCCAGCGTGGCATGCGGCTCCATCTGGGCGTGCACCTCAAACGGCGTGGTGAACCGGGCGTCGATCTGCACCGGCGCGGCGGCAAATGCGCTGTTGAAATCGCCGACCAGGCTGTCGGTCTTCTGGCCAAACTGGTCGGCCGGCGTCTCTGCCTTGTCCAGGTGGGCCGCCAGCTCAAACTCCCCCGCGCTGGCCGCGTAGCGGATCTTCACCAGGCGCGCCGCTGACCGGGCCTGCTCAAAACCCCGCGCCACCACAAACGCCACTGCCTGGCCGTAGTGCTCAACCCGGTTGCTGGCCAGCTGCGGTGACGCCCGGGCATAGCGGTCAGGCGCGTCCAGCGGCCCCCACGCGCCCTGCCGGGGGGCGTTCTTGTGCGTCATCACCAGCAATACGCCGGGCGCGCGCTCGGCGGCGGCGGTGTCGATGTCGGCCACCGTGCCTTTGGCGATGGTGGCTTCCACGATGAAGCCGTAGGCCGCCGGGCCGCCGTCCTGCACCTCGTGCGCGTAGGCGGCCTGGCCCGTCACCTTCAGCCTGCCGTCCACCCGGTCCAGCGGTTGGCCGATCAGCCCGTGTGCGTTGTCGTCGATCGCGTTGCGCGGGGCGGGGGCGTTCATGTCCATCGTGGCTTCTCCGGTCAGGCGTGGGTCGGGCGTCGTTCAGGCGTCGGTCGGGCGGGCATCACTGAGGCGTCGCTCAGGCGTCCAGCAGCACCGCGCGCAGCGTGCGACGCAGCAACGCCAGCTTGAAATCGTTGTGCCCATAGCCCCGCGCACCGGCCAGCACCGCGTCGGCGGCAGCATCGGCGCTGGCGCTGGACACGGCTGCACCCGCCACGGTGGCGCCGGCCAGCAGGGTTTCGGCTGCCGGCACCCGCCACGGCTGGTGTGCCAGCCCGCCAAAGGCCAGCCGGGCGGCCGCCACCTTGCCGTTGGCCACC
>JANMKO010000235.1:0-2393 GCA_031372085.1 Betaproteobacteria bacterium | reverse complement strand
GGGTTGAGCACGGTGACCACCACCTCGCCCACCTCGCCGGCTTGCCCCGGCTTTGGCGCGGGCAGCACGTCGCCGGTGCCCGGGCGCACGATCTCCAGGATCACCGCCTCGTCCAGCACCAGGCCGTCGCGCGCGCTGGTCTCGTAGGCGATCAGGCCGGCATCGGCGGTGGCGTAGCTCTGGTAGGCGCTGATGCCACGCTGCGCCAGCCAATCGCGCAGGCTGGGCGGAAAGGCCTCACCGCCCACCAGCGCCTTGGTCAGGCTGGTGATGGCCACACCCGTGTCGGCCGCTTTGTCGACCAGGATTTTGAGAAAGCTGGGCGTGCCGATGTAGCCGTGCGGTTGCAGATCGGCCACGGCCTGAAGTTGCAGCTCGGTATTGCCGATGCCGCCGGCAAAGGTGGTGCAACCCACGGCGTGGGCACCTGATTCCATCATCGCGCCGGCGGGGGTCAGGTGGTAGCTGAAGCTGCAATGCGCCAGCTCACCGGCCCGGAAGCCCGCCGCGTGGATGGCGCGGGCCATGCGCCAGTAGTCGGCGGCCGTGCCCTCGGGCTCATAGATCGGGCCGGGCGACTGGAAGACGCGGCGCGCCCCCGTGCCGGCACGCAGGCCGCGCCAGCCGATGGCCGAGAAGCCGCCAAACGGCTCATGCGGTGAGCGGTCGGCGCGCAGCGCCTGCTGGCGCAGCAGCAGCTCATGCTTGCGCACCACCGGCAGGCCGGCCAACGCGGCGCGGCTGCTGACCGCCCGCGCGTCCACCCCGGCCAGAGAGTCGGCAAACGCGCTGGTGGCGCGCTGGGCCTGGGCAATGTGGCCGGGCAGGGCGGCCATCAGCGCGGCCTCACGCTGCGCCGGGTCGCGCTGCTCTTGCGCGTCAAAAAACTCAGTCATCGTGGTCGCTCCACAGCGGCAATTGTTTTTTCAGGTCGGCCACAAAGTCACGCACATCGGCGCTGTTGCGCAGCACCCGGTCAAGCCATTCGGGGCCGGTGCGGCGCGGCTGCTTGACGCGGGCGGCATTGAGCGTGGCGCCGTGCACCGCTGCCCGCGCCACGGCCAGGCCGCGCCGCTCAAAGCGGCCGTCGCGCTCGGCCAGGCCCAGCGCGCGCAGATCACGCTTCAAGCGCTGCAGCGCCTCGTCGGGCTGGAAAGGGGCTGCGGCAAATTCAAGGTCGTCGGCCATCGGGGCGTGCTGGGGTCGGGTGAGGTGGCGGAGCAGGTGGCGGGGCGGGCCGCGGGCAGGCAGCGGGATGGAAACAGGGCGGCGGCAGCGGGCGCTGCGCGCGCGTCAGGCCAGCCAGCGCTTGCGCCGCTTGTAGCTTTTGACATCCTTGAAGCTCTTGCGCGGGCTGTCGCCAGCGGCGCTGCCCATGCCGAGGTAAAACTCTTTCACGTCCTCGTTCTCGCGCAAATCCTTGGCCGGGCCGTCCATCACGATGCGGCCGTTCTCCAGGATGTAGCCGTGGTCGGCGTAGCGCAGCGCGATGTTGGTGTTTTGCTCGGCCAGCAAAAAAGTCACCTTCTCGCGGGTGTTCAGGTCTTTGACGATCTCGAACACTTCTTCAACGATCTGCGGCGCCAGGCCCATGCTGGGCTCGTCCAGCAGCACCATTTTCGGGTTGGCCATCAGCGCCCGGCCGATGGCACACATCTGCTGCTCACCGCCCGACGTGTACGCCGCCTGGCTGCTGCGCCGGGTCTTGAGGCGCGGAAAGTAGGCGTACACCTTGTCCAGTGTCAAGGCCACCGCCGCTTTGCCGTCTTTGCGGGTGTAGGCGCCCGTCAGCAGGTTTTCTTCGATGGTCAGATGCGCAAAGCAGTGCCGGCCCTCCATCACCTGGATCACGCCCCGGTCCACCATCTGCGCCGGGCTCAGGCGCTCGATGCGCTCTCCGCGCAGCTCGATGCTGCCTTTGGTCACGTCACCGCGCTCACCCGCCAGCAGGTTGCTCACGGCCCGCAAGGTGGTGGTTTTGCCGGCGCCGTTGCCGCCTAGCAGCGCCACCACCTGGCCCTCGGGCACCTGCAACGACACGCCTTTGAGCACCAGGATGACGTGGTTGTAAATCACCTCGATGCCGTTGACGTTGAGAAGGACAGCACTCATCAGATACCTCGCAGGCCGATCAAGTACACGCCGCGGCACCGGCTTTGCCGGGGGTCAAGACTGGCAGTCTTCCGGCGTGCGCCGGGTCAGCTTCTTGTCACCGGCGTACTTCTCGGCCGCCACCTTGACCATCGGCTTGATGATCTGGTCGTCGGCCTGGAACCAATCCGAGCTGAAGCCCCATTTGGCGCCGTCCCAGGTGTGCACCCGCGCCCAGCTGGAGCCCATGTGGTCAACGCAGGACGTCGACAGCGGCCGAATCACGCCCGTCAGGCCCAGCG
>JANMKO010000086.1:0-1988 GCA_031372085.1 Betaproteobacteria bacterium | reverse complement strand
CGTCTCGGTGAAATGGGTCTTGCGGTGCATCAGCGTCTTGCGCTCGGCGCAGCGGCTGGCCCAATCGCTGAAATTGGTCAGGGTTTTGGCGGCTTGGCGTTCTTTTGCCACCTGCACAAACAATTCGAGCGCCGCCTTGGCATCGCTGACGATGCCCAACTCGGGGTTGAACACCCGGCCGATCTGCGTCGGCTCGATGTCCACATGCACAAAGGTGCGGCCCTTGCAGTAAACCTCGGGCGACCCGGTATGGCGATTGGCCCAGCGGTTGCCGATGCCCAGCACAAAATCCGATGCCAACATCGTGGCATTGCCGTAGCGGTGGCTGGTTTGCAGGCCCACCATGCCGGCCATCAGCGGGTGGTCGTCGGGGATGGTGCCCCAGCCCATCAAGGTGGGGATCACCGGCACGCCGGTGAGCTGGGCAAACTCGACCAGCAGGTCGGCAGCGTCGGCATTGATGATGCCGCCGCCGGCCACGATCAGCGGCTTGCTGGACGCCATCAGCATGTCGAGTGCACGCTCGATCTGCTTGCGGCTGGCGGCGGGCTTGTACACCGGCAGCGGCTCATAAGTGTCGATGTCGAACTCGATCTCGCCCATCTGCACATCAAATGGCAGATCGATCAGCACCGGGCCCGGCCGGCCCGAGCGCATCAGGTGAAAGGCTTGCTGGAAGACCCGCGGCACGAGGGCCGGCTCTCGCACGGTGACGCTCCATTTGGTCACCGGCTTGCTGATGGATTCGATGTCCACCGCCTGAAAATCCTCTTTGTACAGCCGCGCCCGGGGCGCCTGGCCGGTGATGCACAGGATGGGGATCGAATCGGCAATGGCCGAGTACAGGCCGGTGATCATGTCGGTGCCGGCCGGCCCGCTGGTGCCGATGCACACGCCGATGTTGCCGGCCCGGGCGCGGGTGTAGCCCTCGGCCATGTGCGATGCGCCCTCAACATGCCGGGCCAGGATGTGGCTGATCGATTGGCGCTCGCGCAGCGCGGCGTACAGCGGGTTGATGGCGGCGCCGGGCACGCCAAAGGCCTGCGAGATGCCTTCTTTTTCCATCACCAGCACGGCGGCCATGGCGGCCTTCATCTTTGCCATTCGAGTCTCCTGACGGGGGGGTTGAAGCGAGAAAGAGCATCGTCGCTGCGCGGGCCGGGCAATGGAATCCCTGCACCGGGCATTTCGCTTATGCCAAATTGGAATGGACAAAGCCCGCTCCGCTGTGGCCCACTGCGGCGCATGGACCGAATTCAGGCCGTGCGGCTGTTCATCCGGGTGGTTGATCTGGGCTCATTCAGCAAGGCGGCGGCCGACCTGGGGCTGGGCCAGCCGTCGGCCACCAAGCTGGTGGCGCAGTTGGAGGCCAAGCTGGGCTCGCGGCTGCTGCACCGCTCAACCCGCGGTGTGACGCCAACCGAGATCGGCGCGCTGTATTACGAGAAGTGCAAGCTGATCGCCCACCATGTGGACGAGGCCGAATCGGTGGCCGCGCTGATGCAATCGCAAGTGCAGGGCGGTTTGCGCATCAGCACGTCGGTGGCCTTCGGGCGCCGGGTGCTGGTGCCCCGGGTGATCCGCTTCATGCAGCTCAACCCCAAATTGCAGATCGAGCTGAGCTTTGAGGACCGCCATGTGGATTTGGTGGCGCAGGGCATCGATGTCGCCATCCGCATGGGCAGGCTGGCTGATTCCACACTCGGCGCGCGCCATTTGGGGCTCAACCCCTGGCTGGTGGTGGCCGCGCCCGATTACCTGGCCCGGCGCGGCACGCCCAACACGCCGGCCGATCTGGCCGGCCACGACGCACTGGTCTACAGCACGGTGCAGGGCGACGCACGCTGGCTGTTCACCGGGCCCGACGGCCAGATGCAGCCCACCGCCGTGCGTGGGCCGCTGCGCTCAAACAACCTGTCAGCGCTGCTGGCGGCGGCGCGCGGCGGCATGGGGCTGGCCGCGCTGCCCTGGTATGTGGCGTACGAATC
>JANMKO010000044.1:0-1863 GCA_031372085.1 Betaproteobacteria bacterium | reverse complement strand
CGATGAGACCACGCTGTTACCTGACGGCGCCGAGGTGGCGTTTTTTCCGCCCGTCACCGGCGGCTGAGACCAAGCGCTGAGGCGATGACCATGATTTCCACCCCCCGCGTGCGCATCCAGACCGCCGACTTCGACTTGTCCACCGAGGTGGCCGCGCTGCGCGGCGCCGACGGCGGCGTGGGCGCGATCACCAGCTTTGTCGGCACCGTGCGTGACCGCAACAGCGGCGTTGGCCCTGGCCCGACGGGTGCGCAGCCAGTGCCGGTCAGCGCGATGGAACTTGAGCACTACCCCGGCATGACCGAGCGCGCCATCGAGTCGATGATCGACGCCGCCTTCCAGCGCTTCGATCTGCGCGCCGCCCGGGTGATCCACCGCGTGGGCCTGCTCCAGCCGCTCGACCAGATCGTGCTGGTGGTGGTGGCGTCAGCGCACCGGGGTGAGTCATTCAAGGGCTGTGAGTTTTTGATGGACTACCTCAAAACCCAGGCGCCGTTCTGGAAAAAAGAGACCACGCCCGAGGGTGCGGTGTGGGTGGACGCCCGGGTCAGCGACGACCAGGCGCTGGCGCGCTGGGGCCTGGCCGCCCTGAATGCGCCATGAGCGTGGTGTCAACGCCGGATCAACGCCGGATCAACGCCGGATGAGCGCCCGATGAGCACTGGCATCAGCGCCGTCCAGGCCACTGCCGTGGCGGCCGGTGCGTCGGCCGGCGCGCTGCTGCGCTGGTGGGCCGGCATGGCGTTGAACGGGCTGTGGGCCGGGTTTCCCATCGGCACCTTGCTGGTCAACTGCGTCGGCGGCGCGCTGATCGGCGTGGCGATGGTGTGGTTTGCGCGCTCACCCGACGAGACCTTGCAGCTGCTGCTGGTCACCGGCCTGCTGGGCGGCTTCACCACCTTCTCGTCGTTTTCAGCCGAATCCCTCGGCCTGCTGCAGCGCGGTGACGTGGGCCTGGCCCTGCTTCACAGCACCGCCCACCTGCTGGGCGCGCTGGCCTGCACCGCGCTGGGCTTCGGCCTGGCCCGGCTGATGCTGCGGTAAGGCCCGACATGTCTGAAAACACCGATCCCCGCGCCGATCCCCGTGCCGATCCCCGCGCCGACACCCGCGCCGACACCCGCGCCGATCCCCCCGCCGATCCCCGTGCCGACACCCCCCTGTCGCCCGACGCCCTGCGCGCGGCGATGGGCCGCTTTGCCACCGGCGTGGCCATCATCACCTGCCGCACGGCGGCGGGCGCGGCGGTGGGGCTGACGGCCAATTCCTTCGCATCGCTGTCGCTCGACCCGCCGCTGGTGCTGTGGTCGCTGCGCCAGGCCAGCAGCAACCTGCCGGCGTTTGATGGCGCACCGCACTTTGCGGTCAACGTGCTGGCCGAGACGCAAGTTGATCTGTCGCGCCGTTTTGCGTCGTCCACCGCCGACAAGTTTGCCGAAGGCCACTGGGCCGACGGCCTGGGCCGCACGCCGGTGCTGGCCGGCTGCGCGGCGGTGTTTGAATGCGCGGTCGAGGCCCGGCAAGTGGTGGGTGACCATGTGCTGTTCATCGGCCGGGTGCTGCGCCTGTCCGATCTGTCGGTGGCGCCACTGTTGTTTCAGGGTGGGCACTACCGGATGCTGGGCGAAGTGTTGTGACGCAAGCGTCTTGAAACGCGAGTAGAGAAAGTCAGGCTGTGAACTCAGACCGCATCGAAGCCCAGTGGATCGACCGCTTTGTTGAGGTGTTCCGCCTCTGCGGTGTGCAGCCGGGGGATGTTTGCGCCGTGCTGTCAGAGACCCAATCGCGGCCGGCGCTGGTGCAGTTGAGTGCGCTGGCGCTGGCCCGGCTGGGCGCGCGCTGGTTTCACCTGGTGCTGCCCAC
>JANMKO010000666.1:0-2266 GCA_031372085.1 Betaproteobacteria bacterium | reverse complement strand
TCTTCAAAGGCATCGACCGACTCAACCATCTGCACGCCCACCGCCTGCCAGGCGGGCCGGCCGGCGGCAAAGCGGTCTTCGATCACCCACTGGATAAAGCTTTCGGCCATCAGTGCGGCCGGGTCGTCGATGCCGGTGGCGGCCAGCACCCGGGCCCGCACGTCGGGTAGCGGGCGTGGGGTGATGCGGTCCACCATCGCGTTCGGGCTGGTGGTGTGGGCCTGCACCCAGGCCAGCAGGTCGGCGTCGCCGCACAGGCCAATGAATTGCAGCAGGCCGCTGCGCGCGCGGTCGCCGTTGTGGCGCAGGTTGTCGCAGTTGAGCAGCGTCACCGGGCCGGCGCCGGCCGCCCGGCGGGCGCGCAGGATGGCGCTGAGCGCGCCGTAAATCGTCGGGGTTTGCGGGTGCGGCGCGCCGGCCCGGCTGGCCGCCAGGTCGGCCGCCAGATCATCAAAGCCCAGATCGAGCTGGTCGTGGGCATCGAGGTAATAACCGGCCTCGGTGACGGTGAACGAGACGATGCGGGTGGCTGCATCCGCGCCCGCCTGCACCAGCCCGGCCAGCGCCGCGTCGTGCGGGATGACGCGGCGGATGGCGCGGATGCGCTGGTAGGCGCGTGTGCCGTCGGGGCTGGCCGTCTCCAGCGTGTAGGCGCCGCCGCTGGCCTGCAGCGCGGCCAGCGTGTCGGCCATGTCAGCGCGGATGTTGCCGCCGGCCAGCACCCAGCGGGTGTCGCCAGCGTCATGCAGGGCTTGCAAGTAGACGGCCTGGTGGGCCCGGTGAAACGAGCCCAGGCCCAGGTGCAGCATCACCAGCGGGGCCATGTCGGGTGCGGGGGCGGGTGCGGGGGTGGGCGTGTCCGTGCTCATGCCGCTGCCGCCCCCACCCGGGCCACCCGGCCCTGGGCGTCAAACAGGTGGGCCGCCGCCGCGTCGATCTGCAGGCCCACGGCGTTGCCGGCGTGCAGCGCCGTGCGGGTGTTCTGCCGGGCGACGATCTGCGCGCCGTTGGCCGTGGCCACATAGACCAGGGTTTCGGCGCCCAGCGCCTCGACCAGTTCCACCGTGCCCTGCACCTGGCCCTGGCCGGCGGGTTGCAGTTGCACATACTCGGGCCGCAAGCCGACAAAGCCACCTGCCGCCAGCGGCTGGCCGGCCGCGTCCAGCCACAGCCCGGCCAGTTGCGGCAATTGGTCGGTGGCCAGCATGTTCATCTGCGGCGTGCCGATGAACTGGGCCACAAACTGGTTGGCCGGCCGGTCATACAGCTCAAGCGGTGAGCCCACTTGCTCGATCTGGCCGTCACGCAGCACGACCACCCGGTCGGCCAGGGTCATGGCCTCCACCTGGTCATGCGTGACATAAATCGTGGTCGCGCCCAGCTCTCGGTGCAGCTTGGCGATCTCCACCCGGGTCTGGCCGCGCAGTGCGGCGTCCAGGTTGCTCAGCGGCTCGTCAAACAAAAACACCTTGGGCGCACGCACGATGGCCCGGCCAATCGCCACCCGCTGGCGCTGGCCGCCCGACAGCTCTTTGGGCGTGCGCTGGAGGTAGGGCGTGAGATCCAGCACTTTGGCGGCATGCTCCACCTTCTCGCGGATGATCTCGGGTGCCACATGGGCCAGCTTGAGCGCAAAGCTCATGTTCTCGAACACGCTCATGTGCGGATACAGCGCGTAGCTCTGGAAGACCATCGCCAGATCGCGTTTGGACGAGGCCAGATCGGTGATGTCGCGCCCGTCCAGGTGCAGTGAGCCGCCGTCGATCGGCTCCAGCCCGGCGATCAGCCGCAGCAGGGTGGATTTGCCGCAGCCCGACGGGCCGACAAACACCACAAACTCACCTTGCTCGATGGTCAGGTCAATGCCTTTGATGGCGCGGTGGCTGGCAAAGAATTTTTCGATGCCACGCAGTTGCAGGTAGGCCATGCTTGCTCCTGGACAGGGTTACTTGACGGCGCCGAAGGTCAGGCCCTGGACGAGTTGCTTCTGGCTGAACCAGCCAAACACCACGATGGGCGCGATCGCCATCAGCGAGGCCGCCGACAACTTGGCCCAGAACAAGCCCTCGGGGCTGGAATAGCTGGCGATCAGCGCGGCCAGGGTGCCGGCCTTGGCGGCAGTGAGGTTGAGCGACCAGAAAGCCTCATTCCAGCTCAGCACCAGGCACAGCAGCCCGGTGGACGCCAGCCCGCCCCAGGACAGCGGCAGCAGCACCTGGCGGAACTCTTGCCACAGCGTGGCGCCGTCCATGCGGGCGGCCTCCAG
>JANMKO010000787.1:0-3076 GCA_031372085.1 Betaproteobacteria bacterium | reverse complement strand
TGCTGATGCTGCGGCCCGACATGCCCAGATCATTGGCCGCCTGCATGAACGAGCTGGTGGCCAATCTGGATCTGGTGGCCAATGAGCAAAGCGGCGAGACCCGGCGCCGCGCCGGCCGGCTGCGCAGTGATTTGCAGTTTGGCCGCATCGACGAAATCCTGGCCACCGGCCTGCATGCGTTTCTCACCCAGTTTCTTGACCGGGTCAACGCCATCGGCGCCGGCATCAGCCGCGATTTTCTGGTGCCGGCTTGAGGACCTGCTTTCTTGGCTGTTCCGCCCCTCCCGCCAGCGGCAGAGCGGGCAAGCATCACCGCCTGCCGGGTTGGCCGCGAGAAAATATTGCACCGCAACATCGCTCTGCCCCTGAAGGATCAACGTGTCAATCCACGTCGCACTGAACCACGTCACCCACTACCAATACGACCGGCTGGTCAATATGGGCCCGCACATCGTGCGGCTGCGGCCGGCACCGCACTGCCGCAGCAACATCCTGAGCTACTCGCTGAAGATCGAGCCCGAAGGTCACTTCATCAACTGGCAGCAGGATGCGTTTGCCAACTACCTGGCGCGGCTGGTTTTCCCTGAGCCGACCACCGAGTTCAAGGTCACGGTCGATCTGGTGGCCGAGATGTCGGTGTACAACCCCTTTGATTTTTTTCTCGAACCCGACGCCGAGACTTACCCGTTCACTTATGACGAGGCGCTGAAGCTGGAGTTGCAGCCCTACCTGGTCACCGAGCCGGCCACACCCGAGCTGGCCAAATTTGTTGCCAGCATCGACCTGACCGAGCGCCGCACGATTGATTTTCTGGTCGGCATCAACCAGCGGCTGCAAGGCGACATCCGCTACGTCATCCGGATGGAGCCGGGCGTGCAGACGCCGGAAGAAACGCTGACCCAGGCCAGCGGCTCATGCCGCGACACCGGCTGGCTGCTGGTGCAGGCGCTGCGCCACCTGGGGCTGGCGGCGCGCTTTGTCTCGGGTTACCTGATCCAGCTCAAGAGCGACGTGAAGGCCCTTGACGGCCCGAGCGGCACCGAGGTCGATTTCACCGACCTGCACGCCTGGTGCGAGGTGTTTTTGCCCGGCGCCGGCTGGGTGGGGCTGGACCCCACCTCGGGCCTGATGGCCGGCGAGGGCCACATCCCCGTGGCCTGCACGCCCACCCCCGGCAGCGCCGCGCCCATCAGCGGGGCGATGGATGAGTGCGAGGTGGCGTTTGAGCACCAGATGTCGGTGACCCGCATTTTTGAGTCACCCCGCGTCACCAAGCCCTACACCGAAGACCAATGGGCCGAGGTGCTGGCGCTGGGCGCGTTGGTGGATGAGCAGCTGGAGGCCGGCGACGTGCGGCTGACGATGGGCGGTGAGCCCACCTTCGTGGCGGTAGAAGACCGCGACGGCGCCGAGTGGAACACGGACGCGCTGGGCCCCACCAAGCGCATGCTGGCGCAAGACCTGGTGCAGCGCCTGCGTGACCATTACGGCCAGGGCGGCTTTTTGCACTTTGGCCAGGGCAAGTGGTATCCGGGTGAGCAACTGCCGCGCTGGGCACTGAGCATTTGCTGGCGCGCCGACGGCCAGCCCTGCTGGCACAACCCGGCGCTGTTTGCCGACGAGCGCGAGGCGCTGCACTACACCTCGGCCGACGCCCGGGCCTTCATCGGTGCGCTGACACAACGCCTTGGCTTGACGGATCAACACATCCAGCCCGGCTATGAAGACACCTGGTACTACCTGTGGCGTGAGCGCCGGCTGCCGGTCAACGTCGATCCTTTCGACGCCAAGCTGGAAGACGAGATGGAGCGCAGCCGGCTGCGCCGTGTGTTCACGCAGGGCCTGGCGCACGAGGTGGGTTATGCGCTGCCGATCAAGCGCACGGATATTGACAAAAGCACAGGCGCCGGCAAGCCCGGCAACCCGGCGCATCCGCTGTCGGCCGACGGCCGCTGGCAGACCGGTGCCTGGTTCTTCCGCGACGAGCGCATGTATTTGTTCCCGGGTGATTCACCGATGGGGTATCGCCTGCCGCTGGACAGCCTGCCCTGGGTCAAGAGCACCGAGTACCCGTACCACATCGAGTCTGACCCCTTTGCGCCGCGTGATGCGCTGCCGGCCCATGCCACCATCCGCAGCCAGTACGCCGCCCATGTGATCGGCGGTGGCTTTGCCGAGGGCGGCGTGGTGGCGCTGCCGGCCCGGCGGGTAGAGCCGGGCAGCGGCAAGCCGATGGCCGACCTGCTGGCCAGCAACCGCGCCAAGAGCGCAGGGGTGACTTACCTCGGTGCCGGCGCGCTGGCGTCGGTCACCAGCCCGCCCGCTGACTTGAACCGGGCACCAGAGCGTGGTGAATCGGCGCACTGGATCACCCGTAGCGCGCTGGTGGTGGAGGTGCGAGACCCGGCGCGGTCGAATGGGCCGAAGGACGAGCCGAAGGCGGACGCACAAACCAAGCCACGCCGCCTGCTCTACGTCTTCATGCCGCCGCTGGAAAAGCTGGAGGACTACCTGGAGATGCTGGCCGCCGTCGAGGCCACGGCCGCCCAGCAAGGCGTGAAGATCGTGCTGGAGGGCTACCCGCCGCCGCGCGACCCGCGCTTGAAGATCCTGCAAGTCACCCCCGATCCGGGCGTGATCGAGGTCAACATCCACCCGGCGCACAACTGGGCCGAGCTGGTCGAGCACACCGAGTTCTTGTACGACGCGGCCTGGCAATGCAGGCTGTCGAGTGAAAAATTCATGCTCGACGGCCGCCACACCGGCACCGGCGGCGGCAACCACTTTGTGATGGGCGGCGCCCGCCCGGCCGACAGCCCGTTCTTGCGCCGGCCTGATGTGCTGGGCAGCCTGCTGGCGTTCTGGCACAACCACCCCAGCCTGAGTTACTTGTTCAGCGGCCTGTTCATCGGCCCCACCAGCCAGGCGCCGCGCATCGACGAGGCCCGCAACGACCAGCTTTACGAGCTGGAAATCGCACTCGCCGAGATCGAGAAAAACAAGGCGGTCTACGGCCAGCAGATGCCGCCGTGGCTGGTAGACCGCACGCTGCGCAACATCCTGGTCGATCTGACCG
>JANMKO010000232.1:0-1882 GCA_031372085.1 Betaproteobacteria bacterium | reverse complement strand
ACATCGGGCAGGTGGTGGCTGAGCCAGCCGTGGCACTGGGCCAGCGCCTGCGGGTGGGCGCAGATGGCGCTGATGGCGGCCAGATCATTGTGCTTGCGCAGCAGGTTGTGGCGCACCATCAGGCTGGTCTCGCCGATGATGAACAGCGGCATCGTCAAGAACAGATCAAGCGAGCGGGTGACCACGCCCTCGGTGTTGTTCTCGACCGGCACCACGCCAAAATCGGCCGCCCCGGCGGTGGTGGCGCGGATCACCTCATCGAAGCTGGCACACGGCACGCGCACGATGGACGTGCCAAAAAAGCCCAGCGCTGCCTCCTCACTGAAGGTGCCGGCAGGGCCGAGAAACGCCACCCGGGTGGGTGTCTCCAGCGCCCGGCAAGCCGACATGATCTCGCGCCAGATCGGCGCCACGCTGTCGTTTTTAAGCGGCCCGGCATTGCCGGCTTTCAGGCCGTCGATCACCTGGGCCTCGCGCTCGGGGCGGAACACGACCGAGCCCTCACGCTTTTTCAACTCACCTACATCCAGCGCCAGCCCGGCGCGGCGGTTCAACAGCGCCAGCAACTCGCGGTCCAGCGCGTCGATCTGCCCGCGCAGCAGCGCCAACTTGGGCGGCTGGGATGGGGCGGGGGCCGGCGGCAACAGTGGAGGCGGCAGATCGGGCATGGATCGGCGGGCTTACTTCTTGACGCCCGACGCCGCCGCCTTGGGCGGCGCGGCCGCTTTGGCCGGGGCAGCGGGCGCCGATGAAGCGGCGGGCTGCGCTGCGGCATTGAGCTTTTTGCCGATCAACTGCTCCAGCGCCTTGAGTTTGGGCTCGACTGTGGCCTGGGTTTCGGCCACCAGCTTCTGGCCCAGCGTGCGCTGCAACTCGGGCGTGAGCTGCATGTATTTGCGAAAGCCCGGGGATTCCAGCGCAGCGATGATCTGCTTGAGTTCATCGTCCGTGAACTTTTCTTCCATCACCGGACCGACGGTGGCCGGCGCCAGCTTGAGCACGCGCTCGCGCAGCAGCGGCAACACCTCGTCGCCAAATTTGGCGAACTCGGCCTGAATCTCTTTGGCCAGTGCCTCACGCTGCTCGGGGGCCACCCGGTTTTGCAAGAACGCGCCGGCGTCCTGGCCCAACTGCGCCACCGACTGCCCGGCCAACGACGTGGCCAGACCTTCAAAACCGCCTTGTTGCAGTTGCAGCACTTTTTGCACCAGTTCTTTTTTGGCCGGCGACGCCGCCGCGCCTTGGGCCAGGCTGATGCCGGCTGCGCCGGTGAGCGTGGTGAACAGCGTGCTGAGCAGGGCGGCGCGGGCCAGCCGGGGGGACAAGATCATGGGGTATCCAGGTTAGGAGGGGTGTTGTCGGCATCCGGTGTGCCAGGGTCGGCGTCGGCGGGCCGGGCGCTGTCGGGCGGTGAGCTGTCGCCTGCATCGCCGGCCAGGTCGCCCGTCACGTCGCCCGTCACGTCGCCCGTCATGTCGCCATTCGCATCGTTCTCGACAATGCGCTGCAGGCCCGACAGTTTGCTGCCGTCGTCCAGCGCGATCAGGGTGACGCCCTGGGTGGCGCGGCCCAGCTCGCGAATCTCACTCACCCGGGTGCGCACCAGCACACCCCGGTCGGTGATCAGCATGATCTCGTCGGCCGGCCGCACCAGCGTGGCCGCCACCACCCGGCCATTGCGCTCACTCTGCACGATGGCGATCATGCCCTTGCCGCCGCGCAGGTGGCGGGTGTATTCGGTGATGCTGGTGCGCTTGCCGAAGCCGTTGGCGGTGGCTGTCAACACGCTTTGTTCTTCGTCCTCGGCCACCAGCATGGCGATGACGTTCTGGCCTTCTTCCAGGTTCATGCCACGCACCCCCCGCGCTTGCCGGCCGATCGG
>JANMKO010000747.1:0-1694 GCA_031372085.1 Betaproteobacteria bacterium | reverse complement strand
GCATGATGCGGCGCGTTGTCGCACCCCCCCTCCTCATTTGAACTGGACTTTCAACATGATCACCACCCCCTCCGGCCTGCAATACGAAGACACCACCCCCGGCACCGGCGCGCTGGCCACGGCCGGCCAGCGGGTGTCGGTGCACTACACCGGCTGGCTGCATGCACCCGACGCCGCCAATGGCCGGGGCACAAAATTCGACTCCAGCAAAGACCGGGGCGACGCATTCCAGTTCCAGCTCGGCGCCGGCCAGGTCATCGGCGGCTGGGACGAGGGCGTGCAGGGCATGCAGGTGGGCGGCACCCGGGTGCTGCTGATCCCCGCCGATCTGGGCTACGGCGCGCGTGGCGCCGGTGGCGTGATCCCGCCCAATGCCACGCTGCTGTTCGAGGTCGATCTGCTGGCGGTTTGAGCGCCCGCCCCCTGCCCGCAGTCGCCAGCCCCCCGGCCCCACCCCGATGACCGTCACGCGCCCCGCCGCTGCGCCGTACGGCGCCTGGCCAGCCTGGGCCGGGCAGGCGCCGCAGGTGCTGGGCCTGCTGGCGGTGTGGCTGCTGTGCACCGCCTGGCTGCGGCCGATGCTGCTGCCCGACGAGGGCCGCTACGGTGAGGTGGCGCGCCAGATGTGGCTGGGCGACGGCCTGCTACCGGTGCTCAACGGCGTGCCGTTCTTCCACAAACCACCGCTCACCTACTGGGTCAACCTGCTCGGCCTGTCGGTGTTTGGCGCCGTGCCTTTCAGCGTGCGGCTCGGCCCCGCACTGGGCGCCTGGCTGATGGGCGCCGCGCTGTGGCTCACGCTACGCCAGCGCCAGGGCGCGCGGGTGGCCGGCATCAGCCTGCTGGTGCTGGCCACCAGCCCGTTTTATTTCATCGGCGGCCAGTACGCCAACCACGACATGTTGGTGGCCGGCACCATCACCGCTGCTGTGCTGTGCCTGGCCCACGCGCTGCAGGGCGGCGCGCCGGTGCTGCGCTGGCTGCTGGCCGGCTGGGCCTTCTGCGGCCTGGCGGTGCTGGCCAAGGGGCTGATCGGCGTGGTGTTGCCGGCGCTGGTGATCGGCCCGTGGCTGCTGGCGCAGGGCCGCTGGCGCGACATGCTGCGCCTGCTGCACCCGCTGGGGCTGGGCCTGTTTGTCGCGCTGGCGCTGCCGTGGATGCTGGCCATGCAGCACCGCTACCCGGGGTTTTTTGATTACTTCATCGTCGAGCAGCACTTCAGGCGCTTTGCCGCCAGCCGCTTCAACAATGTGCAGCCCTGGTATTTTTACGGCTGGGTGCTGCCGCTGCTGATGCTGCCCTGGGCCCTGTGGGTGCCCGCCGTGGTGGCGCCGCTGCGGCGCTTGTGGGCCGGCAGCGCCCCGGCGCCTGACCGCCGCTGGGCCGGCCTGCTGCTGTGGTGGGCGGTGGTGGTGGTGCTGTTCTTCTCGCTGCCGTCGTCCAAGCTGGTGGGCTACATCATGCCGGCGCTGGCGCCGGTCAGTGCCCTGCTGGCGCTGCCTTTCATCCCGCCGGGCCACGCTGCGCAGCGCGGTTGGCGGCCCACGCTGGTGCTGGCCGCCACGCTGTGCCTGGGCCTGGTGCTGGCGCTGGCCTGGGTGGCGCCCAAATCGGGCCGCGATGTGGGCCAGGCGCTGCGCGGCCAGGTGACACCGGCCGACCTGGTGGTGCTGGTTGAAAACAGCTTCAACGAT
>JANMKO010000730.1:0-6926 GCA_031372085.1 Betaproteobacteria bacterium | reverse complement strand
ACGACCGATCCACATCACCGGCCGCAAAGGGGCCAAGGCATGAGGCCCCGAATTCGAGGGGATTAAGACCTCGCACCTCATCGTGTCGTCCATCGCGTCGAGGCGCTACTGATCAGCCCCGAATTCGAGGGGATTAAGACGTCACTTGCTGTCCTCGCCGGTGATCATGCAAGCGCTACTGATCAGCCCCGAATTCGAGGGGATTAAGACGTTCGTGCCGTCGATCTTCTCGGTAACGATCGCGCTACTGATCAGCCCCGAATTCGAGGGGATTAAGACCTCACCATTGGGCGTAGACCTGGCCGCGTTCTGCCGCTACTGATCAGCCCCGAATTCGAGGGCATTAAGACTGGGTGTCAACCGCCGACAGCCAGCGCTGCGCTACTGATCAGCCCCGAATTCGAGGGGATTAAGACCTTTGCGTTGGGCCTTTGACCAGACGCGGCGGGCGCGCTACTGATCAGCCCCGAATTCGAGGGGATTAAGACGATGTCGTGGTGGCCGGCAAACCCGCCATCAAGACGCTACTGATCGGCCCCGAATTCGAGGGGATTAATAATCTTCGATTTCATTCTCAATAATACTATTTAACCAGTAAATTTCAAAATGCATCGTTATTCATGAAAGCACAAAAAATAAGCATTAAAACGTCAGAAGCGGGTTGGTTTACGAAGCTCACTCAAGCCTATGAACAGCAACTGCGAGTGCAGGTGCTGGATGATGCGCAAGTCGGGATCAGTCCCGCGCATCAAAGCCTGTTCGAAATGGGCCGGGTAGCCAAACTATCAAGCGCGGAGTGGATGGCTGTTTTCGTCAGTCTCGGTGTCAGTGCGGCCGGTTTGTGGATCATTCGCTTGGCCGTTGTTGATCCAGAGCCAACCAGCAAGTTGTGGTTGCTGTTGGCGGGCGGCATTCTTTGCGTTCTCACCGGTGGCGGGTACGCGGTCTACATACTTACGAGTAAGAGGCCGCCTAACCTGAAGGCGGGGCTCGGCGGATTTCAGCTGTCCTGGGACTGATCCACCGCACCAAACAATCCCGCAAGCCGTTGAGCTTTGATGCCCTGCCTTTGCGCCGGTGATCGGCGACTGCATTTATGCCGGCCTGGCCGGCGGTACGCGGCGCCAGAAGGCCGCGCCTGCCTCCGTACAGCGCCACGGCAGCCGCTTCATCCTGCGGCCACTGCGGCGTGGGTGGTGGATGGCGGCCCGGGGCGCTGGCCTGCACCGACAACGCCGCAGTGGTGTGGGCAATGGGCAGCGCCACGCCAGGGCTGGGCCGGTTGGCGCGCCGCCTGGGGCGGGGCCACTGGCGGCCGGCTTGCCGGTCATTTAGGGATGGACAGCGCCCGGCCAGCCGCTAGCCTGTACCGGTGAATCGGCAGCATCTTGGTGCGGGCCGGCAACCCCCCTGCCGTCAATGGCGGCGCTTGGTCCAGGAGTGCACGATGAGATTGATGCCACTGCTTAGCCCGCTGCGCCGCGTGCCGTGCGCCGCCTTGTGCCTGCTCGGCCTGGCCGGCGCCTGTGCGCAGGCGGCCACGATGACGGCCGAAGTCAGCCCGGCGGGCCCGTCCTGGCAGGCGCAACTGACGGTGATCAACGACGGCGCACCGGCGCAGATCGGCCATTTCACGCTGTACTTTGACGAGGCGCTTTTCTCGGGCCTGGCCTTGCTGCAATCGCCAGCGGGCTGGGACAGCGCAGTGGTGCAGCCCGATACCGCCATCCCGGCGCCCGGGTTTCTGGATGCCGTGGTGCTGGCGTCCACGCCGCCGCTGGCACTGGGCCAGCAACAAGGCGGCTTCACGATGCAGTTTGCTTACAGCGGCATCGGCGTGCCGGCCAGCCTGCGCTATGAGATCGTGGACGACAACTTCAATGTGCTGTTCCAGGGGCTCACCGTTGCAGTGCCTGAGCCCGCTGGCTGGCAATTTGGCTTGCTGGGTGGGGCGGCGCTGCTGGGCTGGCGGCGCACGCGCCCGGCTGGCGCCCGGCGCCAACCGGCGTCACGCCCTGCGGGAGCCGCGCCATGAGCCACCTGCTTGCCTTTGTCGATGCCCGGCCCGGCCAGCCCGGCAACGCCCAGCCGAACCCCCCACCGACCCCCCAGCCGAGCGCCAACCCGGCCCGGCGCTGGCTGGCCGCAGCCGCCCGCGCCTCGCTGGCCGCCGCAGCCGCCGTGCTGGCCGCATTGGCCGGCTGCGGTGGTGGCAGCAGCGGCGATGCGGCGATGGCGGCCCCCGCCCAGCAGGCAAGCGATGTGCAGGCGCTGGCGGTGCTGCCGCGCCTGGTGCCGGCCAGCAACCCGACGGTCACCGGGCTGAGCAAGGTGGCTGAGCGGCGCACCGGCCGCACCACTTTTGAGTACGACTTCCGCATCACCGTGCGCAACGGCAGCAGCGCCCAGGCCGGCCTGACCGCCCAGCTCACCGGTGCCGGCCCCGGCACCATGGTGCTGGACGGTGCGGTGTTGGTGGGCAATCTGGCGGCCGACGCCAGCGCCACGCCCACCGACACCATCACGCTGCGGCTGGACCGCAGCCTGGCCTTTCAGCCGGCCTTGCTGGTGTGGCAGTTCAGCCAGGCGGCGCCGGTGCCGGCCAGTTTGACGCTGGACGTGGCGCAGCGGGTGGTGGGGGCCGGCACGCCGCTGGCCCTGCTGCCCGACGCGCTGAGTGCCGCCGGCACGCCCATCACGCCGTTGCCGGCGCTGGGCTATCAGATCATCGTGCCGGCCAGCGGCACCAGCGGCACCGTGCCCAGCGTCGTCAACGGGCAGGTCATCACCGGGGCCGACACCCGGGGCAGCTTTGACGTGCGCGCCAGCCTGGCCGGCACCGCCTTGCAGGCCACGGCCCACTTCACCGTCATCCAGGGCGGCGCGCAATCGGCCAATGCCGGGCTGTACAGCACGCTGGCGGCGGCGCAAAGCACGGTGCAGCGCCAGCTCAAGCTGGCCGCCGATGCCCAGCAGCGTGGTGACGCTGCCGCGCTGGCCGCCGCCGCCGCAGCCATTGCCGGCGCCGGTGCCAGCGTGGACGTGGTGAAGATGTCGTACAGCACCGCCTACGCGCCCGACCTGGGTTTTGTGCCGGTGGCCGCCAAGCTGGACGCCAACGGCATCCATGCCGTGGCGGCCGATGCCGGCTACGGCACGGCCACGGCACAGTTGCGCGGCAAGCTGGCCCAGCTCACCCAGTTCTTGAACCAGGCGCCTGGCACGGATGCAGCGGATGTGGCGGCGCTGGTGCAGTTTCAGGCCGATCTGGCGGCCATTGCCAGCACGCTGCGGTCAGCGGCCGCCCGGCCCAGCGTGTACGGCGTGGTGCAGCACGGTGATGCCATCAGTGACCTGCTGGCCAAAGACATGCCGGTGCTGCTGAAGGCGATGGCCGCGCGCACCCAGGTGCATGCCCAGCTGGCATTGCCGGCTTTGGCCAACCAGGCCGGCCCCCGCGCGGCGCTGGCGGCCGGCACCGGCGGCAGCCCCGACGGTGCGATCAGCGGGGTGATCGGCAAGCTGGGCCCGATCGGTGAGCTGGTGGTGGCCATTTACGGTGATTACCTAGACCAGCTTGAAAACATGATCATCATCATGTTGATCAACCACCTGCTGGATGCCCACCTGCCGCAAAGCATCGGCATCCAGGGCGTGCTGTCGGGTGCGGCGCTGCTGGGGCCTTACGCCTACCACTACCCGGACAGCTACATCGATCTGGCCGGCATCTCACTGGCGGCGGCGCAGGGCGCCGATGTCTACCTGATCGGCGGTGCGGCGGTGAATGCGGTGCGCGAGGCGATTGCCCAGCGGCCGGCCGGCGGTGAAATCACCATCCAGGGGATTTATGACCTGCTGGACAGCATCGCCACCATCCTGAGCACGGCTTACAAAGCCGCGCACCAGCAGCCGGCGTATGTCATCACCAACAGTTTTTCCGAGAACTTTGGCTGCCTGCCCAGCCTGTCAGACTTCTGCATCGAGATGCACTACCCGAACGGCTTTGAGAATGTCTCGGGCGGCTCGGTCAGCTTTACCGTGCTGATGCTGATCCGCACCAACGGCCCGCAGCCGCAGTACGGCACCAAGCTGTTGGCGTTTGCGCCGGGTACTTGAGGCGGGCGCTCAGTCGCGTGCCAGGTCCATCAGCAGCCTAGCGCTGAGGTACAGCCGGGGCACGATGCTGTCGATCTCGATGTACTCGTTTTTGGCGTGGTAGCCCCAGCCGGGCAGGCCCAGGCTCTCCAGCACCGCCGCTTTGCCTGATTGGTTGGCAAAGCCGGCGTCGGTGCCGCCGCCGGTGCCGGGGTGCAGCAGCAGTGGCCGGCCGTCCAGCTCAGCGTAGATGGCCTGGGCTTTTTTGGCCAGCGCCAGGGTGCGCTCACCGCCCACAAAGGGCGGCCGGATCGGGCCCAGCGACAGGCTGACCTGGGTGTCGGGCACCAGCTTGCCGTCGGCCACTTTGGCGCGCAGCGCGGCCATCAATTTGTCAGACGCGCCGGCCGCCGTCAGCCGCACGTCGGCAATGGCCTGGGCGCTGTCGGGGATCTGGTTGCGCGCCTTGCCCGATTGCATCGTCGTCCAGTTGAGCTGCGCGCCGGGCACGGTTTGGGCCACGTCGCGGGTGCTCAAGACCTGGTGCGCCAGCTCGACCAGGGCATTGCGGCCCAGCTGCGGCGCCGCCCCGGCGTGGGATGTGCGGCCGGCCACGTCCATCGTCAACGACACCGCGCCGGCGGCCGACAGCAGCACGCCCTCGGCCTGGGCCACGTCTTTGGCGGCTGTGGGCTCATACGACAGCACCACGTCATGTGCGTCGGCCAGTGTGGCGATGGCCTCACCCGAGCCGGCCGAGCCCGATTCTTCGTCGCTGTTGAACAGCACCGTGAGCTGGGCGTAATTGGCCCAGCCGGCGTCACGCAGCAGCGCCAGCGCATGCAGGATCACCGCCATGCCGCCTTTGTCGTCGGCTATGCCGGGGCCGTACAGGCGGTTGCCGTCCAGCCTGATCGGCTCACTGGTCAGGGTGCCGGGCCAGTAGACCGTGTCCATGTGGGCGATCAGCATCAGCTTGCGATTGCCGCTGCCGCTGGCCTGGCCGATCAGGATGTCGCCGTTGCCCGATGTGGCCTTGCGCCGCTCTACCTTCAAGCCCAGCGCGGTGAGGCGGCGCTGGGCATAGTCGGCCAGCCGGGCCAGGCCAGGCGCGTCCATCGTGCCGGACTCGATGGCCACCATCTCGCGCAGCGATTCGATCACCGCCGGTTGCGCGGCGCGGGCGGCGGCCAGCAGTTTTTCATCGGCGGCGGCCTGGGCGGGCAGTGCGGCAAAGCCGGCCAGCACGGTGGTGACCAGGGCGGCCAGCGTGGCCAGCGGGGGGGTGCGCGTCATGCAGGCTCCTGGGTCGTGGGATGGGGCCGGCCAGTGTGCCCCAGCGGCCGCAGCGGGCGCCCTCGGGCAATGCCCGGGGGGCGCCAACAGGCCCGGGCAAAGCCAGGAGGCGCGTCCGTCGGACCGGGCAAAGCCCGCCCGATGCGGCCGGGCAAAGCCGGGGGGCTGTCAATGCGGCCGGGCGATGCCGGGCGCCATCAATGCCGCCGAGTGCCCAGCCAGGTGCCGGCCAGCACGCCCGCCAGGCCCACGCCGTGCCACAGCGTCAGCGGCTCACCCAGCAGGCCGACGGCAAAGCCGACGCCGAAGATCGGCACCCAGTAGGCATACAGCGCGGTGCGCGCCACGCCCAGCGTGACGAGTGCGCGGTTCCACACCAGCGCGCCCCAGGCGCTGGCCAGCAGGCCCGAGAACGCCAGCAACAGCGCCATGCCGGCCGTCACTTTGGCCGGGTCGGGCGTGGCGATGGTGGAATCAAACAGCAGGTGCAGCAGCAGCATCGCCGTGCCCAGGCTGAACACCGCCGCGCTGATCCAGGCTCAGTCGAGCTGGCGCGCCAGCCGCTGCACCAGCACACCGCCGCTCACCCAGGTGAGCACCGAGCCAAACACCAGCAGATCGCCGAGGCTGCCGTGGCCCAGCGCCGCGCCCGGCCGGTGCAGCACCACCGCGGCCACACCGCCAAAACCCAGCACCACGCCGGCCAGCCGGGCGGGGGTGAGCCGGTCGCCCAGCCACAGCGCGGCCACCAGCGCCGACACCAGTGGGTTGAGCGAGATGATCAGTGCGGCATTGGCCGCCGCCGTGCGCTGCACGCCGAGGGTAAAGCTGAGCTGGTTCAAATAGACCATCAGCACCGCGCAAGCCAGCAGCAGCAGCCATTGGCGCCGGCCCAGCCGGGGCCAGGGCAGGCGGCGCCAGCGCAGCACCGCCAGCAGCGCCAGTGTGGCCACCGCCATGCGCAGGGTGGACACCCACATCGGATCAAACCGCTCAACCAGCAGCTTGACGACCGACAGGTTGCCACCCCACACCGCCATCGTGGCCAGCAGCATCAGGCGCAGCGGGTTGCCGGGCGCGGTGGGCGGCGCGGTGGGCGGCACGCCCGCGCTCATGCAGCGGCGTGCCAGGCGGCGGCAAACAGGCGCGCCTGCGCCGCCACATCGGCCAGTGCCATGCCGGGCTGGTACAGCGCCGACCCAATGCCAAAACCCGCCGCACCGGCGGCCCGGTAGGCAGCCATGTTGGCGGGCGTGATGCCGCCCACCGGCAGCACCTTGGTGCCAGCGGGCAGCACGGCGCGCAGCGCCTTGAGCACCGGCGGGCTTACCAGCTCAGCCGGGAACAGCTTGAGCCCGTGTGCACCGGCGGCCAGTGCGGCCAGCGCCTCGGTGGGCGTGGCCACGCCGGGCAGGCAGACCAGGCCGCAGCGCTGGGCCTCGAAGATCACGTCCACATCGGTGTTGGGGGCCACCACCAGCGCGCCGCCCGCGCTGGCCACGGCCCGCACCTGATCAGCGTCCAGCACGGTGCCG
>JANMKO010000724.1:0-7292 GCA_031372085.1 Betaproteobacteria bacterium | reverse complement strand
GCCGGCCTGGTGGCGTTTCACCAGGCCATGGGCGCGCGGCGCGACAGCCTGCCGTTTGACATCGACGGCGTGGTCTACAAGGTCAATTCGGTGGCCTTGCAGCAGCGGCTGGGCTTTGTCACCCGAGAGCCGCGCTGGGCGGTGGCCCACAAATACCCGGCGCAAGAGCAAGTCACCCGGTTGCAGCGCATCGAGATCCAACTGGGCCGCACCGGCAAGCTGACGCCGGTGGCCAAGCTGGCGCCGGTGTTTGTCGGCGGCACCACCGTGAGCAATGCCACCCTGCACAACCTGTTTGAGCTGCGCCGCAAGGGCGTGCGGGTGGGCGATGCGGTGATCGTGCGGCGGGCTGGCGATGTGATCCCGGAGGTGGTGGGGCGGGTGGTGGATACGTCCGGCGCACCCGACCCAGCCGGTTCACCCGGCCCCACCGGCCCAACCCCCGCTCGCCAGCCCTACGTGCCCAACTTCCGCATGCCGCGCGCCTGCCCGGTGTGTGGCAGCGCGGTGCTGCGCGCAAAAGGCGGCATCCACCATGCCTGCTCGGGCGGGCTGTTTTGCCCGGCCCAGCGCAAGCAGGCGATGCTGCACTTTGCCGGCCGGCGGGCCATGGACGTGGAGGGCCTGGGCGACAAACTCGTCGATCAACTGGTGGACAGCGGCCTGGTCCGCAGCCTGCCCGCGCTGTACACGCTGGGCCTGGCCAAGCTGGCCGCACTCGATCGGATGGGCGACAAAAGCGCCGTCAACCTGCTGGCCGGGCTGAGCAAAAGCAAGCACACCACCTTGCCGCGGTTTTTGTACGCGCTGGGCATCCGCCATGTGGGCGAGGCCATCGCCAAAGACCTGGCCAAACACTTTGGCGCACTCGACCGGGTGATGCACGCCACGGTGGACGAGTTGCTGCAAGTGGGCGATGTGGGCCCGGTGGTGGCGCAAAGCCTGCGCACTTTTTTTGACCAGCCGCACAACGTGGAGGTGGTGGCGCAACTGCGCGCCGCCGGCATCCAGTGGCCAGAAGGCGAGGGCGCGGCGGACAACCTGGCGCCGCAGGTGCTGGCCGGCAAAACCCTGGTGCTGACCGGCACCCTGCCCACCCTGGGCCGCGACGAGGCCAAGGCGCTGATTGAGGCGGCGGGTGGCAAGGTGGCGGGCTCGGTGTCGAAGAAGACGCACTTTGTGGTGGCCGGGGACGAGGCCGGCAGCAAGCTGGACAAGGCGCGAGAGCTGGGTCTGGTGGTGCTGGACGAGGCCGGGTTGCTGGCGCTGTTGGCGGGGGTGCCCTGACAGCAATCCCGGCCCAACGCCGCCCTTTGGCGCGGCGCTGCGCCGGTGAAGGGTTTGCAAGGCAAACACCCGCTGCCGGGCCCCTGAGCACTCGACACTTGACCCTAGAATAACTGTGTTTTAAAACAGGATTCCAAATGAAAGCCGTTGAACTGTTTACTGGGGCGGGCGGGCTTGGCATGGGCCTCAGCTTGGCGGGATTCAAACCGCAGGCGGTGGTCGAATGGGACCGTTTTGCTTGCGACACGATCCGCCAGAACCAGGCGCGCCAGTTCTCACTGGTTCGAGACTGGCCACTGCACGAGGCCGATGTGCGCGATTGGACCCAGGGCGCTTGCCGCGACATCGGCCAGGACATCGATCTGGTGGCGGGCGGTCCACCGTGTCAGCCGTTTTCTATGGGTGGCAAGCACCGAGCCCACGGCGATCAGCGTGACATGTTTCCCGCCACGGTTGACGTTATTCGGCACTTGCAGCCGCGGGCTTTCATCATTGAAAACGTCAAGGGGCTTACGCGCCCGACGTTTCATGACTATTACCACTACATTCTTTTTCAGCTTGAGTTTCCAGATGTCTCAAAGAAAGTGGACGAAAGCTGGCCCGATCATTACGGCCGATTGCAGCGAGTCAAATCGTCTAAATCTCGCGCTCATGCAGGATTGACTTACAACGTCGTGCCCAAATTGGTCAATGCCGCCAACTATGGTGTGCCGCAGCGGCGCGAGCGGGTGTTTATCGTGGGTTTCCGCGCCGATCTGGGTATCGAATGGGAAGTGCCGCGAGAGACGCATTCACTCGACGCACTTTTGTTCGGCCAGTTTGTGACCGGCGCATACTGGGATCGTCATGCCGTTCCGGTCAAAATGCGTCCGCAGCCGCCGGCGGTCTACCAGAGTGCCACAGCGCGCATGCACGGCCTGCGGCTATTGCCCACCAAGCAGGCGTGGCGAACCGTCAAAGACGCCTTGACAGGGCTTTCAGACCCCGAGTTGCACGAGCACCAGGCCATGCAACACACTTTGCAAACCGGCGCACGCGCTTACGCCGGGCATACCGGCAGCCCATTGCATTGGCCAGCCAAAACCTTGAAGGCTGGCGACCACGGGGTGCCCGGTGGAGAAAACATGCTCGTCAAAGACGACGGTGCAGTACGCTATTTCACGGTGCGTGAGTCGGCGCGCTTGCAGACTTTTCCGGATGCCTACCTGTTTCATGGTTCATGGACCGAGTCGATGCGCCAGCTTGGCAATGCCGTCCCTGTGGCACTCGGGCATGTGATCGCCGCCAGTGTGGCCGAGCGGATCATTGAAACGCGACTCCAAGACATTGCAGCGCGGGCCATGTGGGCAACGGCGTGAACGATCCGACCCCGTACAACCCGCTGGACATGAAGAACCTGGGTGCGAGCATTGCCGAGGCCCTGCTGGGCAGAAAGCCGTCTCCGCTGGGTGAGCTGAAGATTTTTCGTGGCGCGGGTATCTATGCCATTTATTACACCGGCGACCTCAAACCTTATGAGTTGTTGGCGGCGCGAAATCGAGAAGATCGTTTTGAGGCACCGATCTATGTCGACAAGGCGGTCCCGAAGGGTGCGCGCAAGGGTTTGCGGGAGAACCTTTCTGGTACTTCGTCCCGGGCATTGTTTGATCGGCTTGTAGAGCACGCTGAAAGCATCCGTGCAAACGCCCGTCCTGCCGACAGTCTTGCTGCAAATGCCCATTTGCGCATCAGCGACTTTTTCTGCCGCTACCTGGTTGTTGAAGATATTTGGATACCGCTGGGCGAATCGCTGTTGATTGCAAAGTTTGCGCCCATCTGGAACCATCTGGTTGATGGGTTTGGCAACCACGATCCGGGTGCTGGCAGGTATCAAGGCAAAAGGCCGCTGTGGGATGTGCTGCACCCGGGGCGGCCATGGGCTTTGCGATGCGCCGGCCGCGATGACACCGCTGAGGCAATCTCAATGCAAGTAGAAGCGTTCCTGCGTTCCACGCCCGTGCCAGCGTCGCCCCATTTTTATGTTGAACAACGCCGGGGTGTCTACAACGTGACGCTGACAGCGCCTCAAATAGACAGCGTGTCGCCGGACGATGGGTGAAGCCCGGGCAGATGCGCCCGCCACGCTGCCAAACCCGCCTGGCGACGGGTAACCTCAAGTCCCGCAGGCCCCGATCAGGCCATCGCGACGGCTACACGGTCGGTGTATTCCACAATGCCAATCGCCCGCCAGCCCAGGATGTCAACCACTCAAGGACATTTTCATGAAGCCTCGCTCGTCTCGCCTGCTCGTTTCCGTGCTCGCCCCGGTGCTGGCGGCCGCCCTGCCGCTGGCCGCCCAAGCCGCCTGCCTGGACGAGCCCCAAGTGGCGGCGCTGTACGCCAGCTACCAGGCGCGCCAGCCGGCCGTCAACCCGGAGGGCTTGACGGCAGCCGATGGTGAATGCAGCCGCGCCAAGTTCAACGCACTGCTGGCGCGTGACCTGGGCGCACCGGTGGGCTACAAGGCCGGCCTGACCAACCCGGCGGTGCAAAAACGCTTTGGCGCCGACGCGCCGGTCTGGGGCACTTTGTACGGCCCGATGCTGCTGACCAACGGCGCCACGGTGGACGCTGGCTTTGGCGCCCGCCCGTTGTTCGAGGCCGATTTGCTGGTGCGCGTCAGCAGTGACGCGATCAACCGCGCCAGCACGCCCGAGCTGGTGCTGGCCGCCATCGACCAGGTGATCCCGTTCATTGAGCTGCCCGATCTGGTGGTGCAGGCGCCGCCCAAACTGAACGGTGCTGCGATTACTGCCATCAACGTCGGCGCCCGGCTGGGCGTGCTGGGCACGCCGATCGCGGTGCAGCGCACAGCAGAGTTCAGCAACGCGCTGCGCGACATGGTGGCGGTGGTCAAGGGCGACGGGATCGAGCTGGACTGCGGCAAAGGCAGCGATGTGCTGGGCCATCCGCTGAACGCCGTGGCCTGGCTGGCCACCGACATGGCACGCGCCGGCCAGGCGATGAAGGTGGGTGATCTGATCAGCCTGGGCTCGTTTTCCAAGCTGATGCCGCCCAAGCCCGGGCTGGTGGTGGAGGTGGTTTACGAGGGCCTGCCGGGCACACCGTCGGTGATGGTCAAGTTCAAATGACGCTGGAGCGCTGAATCCCATGAAATCCAAGGTTTTTTTTATGCCGGCGACGGCGGCTGCGGCCGTTGCGGTTGCGGTGCTCACAGCCATGCTGCCGGCCCAGGCCCAGCCCGATCTGAAAGCCGATGAAGCGGCGATACGCCAAGCCCGCACGCTGCAAACCCAGGCCCTGGCGGCCGGTGACCTGGACAAGGTGGTGAGCTATTGGTCGCCCGACATCACCATCCGCCGCGCCCTGGGCCAACCGGTGGCCGATGCGGCGGCAGCGCGCAAGCTGCTGGAGCCCACCGGGTCGGCTGCCACGCCCATCATCTACCAGCGCGAGGCGGTGGCGGTGGAAGTCAGCCCCCACTGGCCAATGGCTTACGAGGAGGGCCGCTGGTCAGGCCACCCGGGCGGCGTGGCCAACCCAGCCATCATCGGCGGGCGCTACTCGGCCCAGTGGGTCAAGCGCGACGGCCGCTGGCTGATCCGGTCCGAGGTGTTTGTGGCCCTCACCTGCGCTGACAACGGCTGCAAGTTTCCCTCAGCACCCTGAGACAGGGGGTTCGGCGATGACGGTTCGAGAGATTCTGAAAATGGGCGACGCCCGCCTGCTGCGCGTGGCCCAGCCGGTGCAGCAGTTCAACACCCGTGAGCTGGCCACTTTGGTGGCCGACATGCAAGACACCATGGTCGCGGCCAACGGCGCCGGCCTGGCGGCACCGCAGATCGGGGTGGATCTGCAGCTGGTGGTCTTCGGCTTCCAGCAAAACGAGCGCTACCCCGACGCACCGCCGGTGCCGATGACCGTGCTGATCAACCCGCAGATCAGCCCGCTGGGCGATGAGCAGGTGGACGGCTGGGAGGGCTGCCTGTCGGTGCCCGGCCTGCGCGGCAAGGTGCCACGCTGGGCCCGCATCCGCTACACCGGTTTTGACCTGCAAGGCCGGGCCATTGACCGCGAGGTGGACGGCTTCCATGCCCGGGTGGTGCAGCATGAATGCGACCATTTGATCGGCCGGCTCTACCCCACGCGCATGACGGATTTGACGCAGCTGGGCTTCACCAGCGTGCTGTTTCCCGAGTTGGGGGCTGACGCCGGGGACGATTGACGGGGGTTGGCGCTGGCGCTGGTGCTGGCGCAGGCGCAGGTGCAGCGCTGGTGCAAGTGCGTGTGCATCCCGGCGCCCCGGGCCGTGCTTTACAAACCCGACACCGCGCGCCGTCGGCCCGGGTCTGGTGCCTGGCGTTAAACCAGCAGGCCGCCCGGGTTTGGGTGGCGGAGACGCCGCATGACCGCTGCCCCATCCCACCGTCAAGCCCGCGTGCTGCGCCGCCCTGCCGTGGGCCTGCGGCAGGCCCACGGGCTATTCAGCCGGATGCTGATGCTAGTGGTGGCCCTGCTGTGCGCCGCCATCCGCCAACCCGCCCAAGCCGGCACCGTGCCCGGTGAGTTGCCGGCCTTTGTCGGCAGCCTGAGCACCGTGCAAGGCGATGTGCGCTGGTATGACCGCGACAGCGCCGGCTGGCTGGGCACGCCGCAGCAGCCGCTGCGCAACTGGCCACTGGCCGCCGGTGACCGGCTGCGCACCGGCGCCGACGGCCGGGCCGAGTTGCGGCTGGGCAGCACCACGCTGCGCCTGGGCGCTGATGCCGACCTGACCTTGCAGCGCCTCGATGAGCAAGGCCTGGTGCTGTTTTTGCAATCCGGCACCGTGGCGCTGCGCCTGGCCGACGGCCCGGCCGGCGACGCCATCCGCACCGAACTGCTCACCCCGGAGGGCCGCTGGCTGCCGCAGCAGCCGGGACACTACCGGTTTGACCGGCAGGCGGATGGGCGCCAGCCGCCCACCGTGGCCGCCACCCAGGCCACCAGTTGGCGCGGTGAGCTGCGCTTCGAGGGCCGCGACAGCGCCCTCAACATCCCCGCCGGCCGGCGCGCCGACCTGTGGCTCGACCGCGCCAGCGGCGTCACCCGCTACGCCTGGGCGCCGGTGGACCGCGACGCCTTTGCCGACTGGGTGGCGCGCGACGAGCGGCTGGACGATGCGCCCGCCACCGCCCGCCGTGTGCCGCCGGGCATGACCGGCTGGCAAGACCTGGACCGCCACGGCGACTGGGTGAGCCACCCCGAGATGGGTGAGGTCTGGCAACCGCGCCAGGTGGCACGGGGCTGGGCGCCGTTCCAGCAGGGCCGGTGGGCCTGGGTGGCGCCGTGGGGCTGGACCTGGATCGACGCCGCGCCCTGGGGTTTTGCGCCATTCCACTACGGCAGCTGGGTGGTGTGGCAAGGCCGCTGGTGCTGGTCACCCGGCGCGCGCCAGGCCCGCCCGCGCTACGCCCCGGCCTTGAGTGCCTGGATTGCGCCGCCGACGCTGCCGGCGCCGGGCGTGGTCATCCGCATCGGTGGCCGTCCGCCACCGCCCCGGGTGGTCGTGCCGGTGGTGATCGTGCTGCCGGGCAGCGGTGGCCATGATCACCACGACCGGCCCAATCGCCCCGGCCAGCCAGACCGTGCCGAGGGGCGCGATGCGCCGCGCCATGAGCGGCGGGACGAGCGGCACGATGACCGGCGGGACGAGCGGCACGATGACCGGCGCGATGACCGGCGCGATGAGCCACGCCATGACCGGCGCGATGAGCCACGCCATGACCGGCGCGATGCGCCAGGCCTTGACCGGCACGACGACCGGCGCGATGACCGGCGGGAGGATCGGCGCGATGACCGGCGCGATGACCGGCGCGACGACCGTCGCGAGGCCCGCCCGGTGCTGCCGATACCCGCACAGGCGCCGGGGCCGGCACTGCCAGGCCAACCGACGCGGCCATTGACCCAGGCCCCGCCCGCGCTGCCCGCCGCGCCCGCTGTCACCGTGCAGCCGGCCGTGCAGC
>JANMKO010000683.1:0-1962 GCA_031372085.1 Betaproteobacteria bacterium | reverse complement strand
TGACGGTCGAATTCACCGTCGCGGGCATCCCCTGCATCGGCCTCAATGGCGGGCCGCGGTTCACGCACAGCGAGGCCTTCTCTTTCCAGATCGCCACTGACAGTCAGGAAGAGACTGACCGTTACTGGACCGCGATCGTCGGCAATGGCGGGCGCGAAAGCCAGTGTGGCTGGTGCAAAGACAAATGGGGCATCAGCTGGCAGATCACCCCGCGCGTGCTGACCGATGCACTCGCCAAGGGCGGGGGCGCGGCCAAGCGTGCCTTCGAGGCGATGATGCCGATGAAGAAGATCGACATCGCCGCCATTGAAGCGGCGGTGCGCGGCTGACCCGATCGGGTTCGCAGCGAGTGACGGAGCCGCCCGCCGTTGCGACGTTGAAGAATGCACGCAACGCCACTTGGGCGCGGTCAACAGTCCATTGCCTGATCGCGGACCAGTGGGTCTGGTGCCGCCTGCGGCTGGGCCCGCGTGCTGTCGCGTGGCGTCGCCCGGGCCTTGATCGCTGGCGCGACGCGCGGCCCGCCCTGGCGCACTGCCAGCGCACGCCGCTGGCCGGCGCTTGCTGCTGGGTCTGCGCCGCGATCAACACGCCCAGGTTCTTGTGTCGCGGCCCTGAACCGCCAGCGGCGCACAGCCAGGCCAGGGCCGCCAGCCCGGCGCCGGCCCAGCGGCGTGGCCAGCGCGTTGCCAGTGGTGGTAGAAGGCCAGGGCCTGCCCCCGTGAGACGCCGCACCGGCCGCGTCAATCCAGCTCAGCCCGGCGCGGCAGATCGGCCCCGCGCCGGCCGCAGGTGATGGCCGCCGCCCGGGCGGCAAAACCCAAGGCGTGGCCCAGCGCGGCGGCGTCCAGCGCCCGGATCGCGGCGGGTGCCAGCTGGCCGGTTTCGGCCAGCCAGGTCAGCAGCGCGGCCTGAAAGGTGTCGCCCGCGCCCACGGTGTCCACCACCGTCACCGGCACCGGGGCCATCTGCACCGTGTGGCCGGCGCCAAAGCCCAGCGCGCCCTCATGGCCGCGGGTCACCACCACCAGCGCGGTGCCGGCGGCCAGCGCGTTGGCGGCAAATTGCGCAAGGCCCAGGCCGGGGTAGAGCAGCGCCAGGTCTTCGTCGCTCACCTTCAGCAGATGGGTGCGCGGCAGCATCCAGTCCAGCGTCTCGCGCCAGACCGCCAGGTCGGGCTCAACATTGCTGCGCACATTGGGGTCGTAGCTGATCACGCTGCGCCGGTGCTCACGCTCAACCAACGCGCGCTGGGTGGCGCCCACCGGCTGCACCACCATCGCATACGAGCCGAAATGGAAGGCGCGCGCGGCTGCCGGCAAGGCGGCCAGGTGCGCAGGCAGCACCTGCCGGTCAGCGCCACCGTGGCCGTAAAACGCATACGACGGCACGCCGGTGGCGCCCACGCCCACCAGGCTCAAGGTGGTGGGCGCCTGCACCCGGGCCACTGCGCTGCTGTCGATGCCTTCGTCGGCCAGCGCCTGCATCAGCCGGTCACCGGCAAAGCCGGTGCCGATGCCGCCAAAAAAACCCACCGGCTGGCCCAGCCGGGCCAGGCCCAGTGCCACGTTGAAGGGCGAGCCGCCGATGCGGCCGTCCAACAGCAGGCCGGTGGGCGTGGCACCGGTGGCGAACACGTCAAACAAGGCCTCACCGCAGACGATGAACATGGGGGTGGCTTTCAGCGCAGAGGGGGTAGAGGGCAGGTTTGCGGCCGCTTGCGCGCCCACAAAACAGGCGTGCATGCTGGGGAAAACCCTTTAATCAATCAACTTGATTTATTTAAACACGTTGCCCACAATCTCGCCATCGGTTGATTCCCGGAGTGCGGCGCAGACCGCAGGCGGCGCCCACCGACCCGACCCACCGCCGTTTTGCCCCACCCCGTTTTGTCCCCAGGAGACACCCCATGCCCAAGACCCTCGCCTCGTCTGTCGCCTCGTCTGTTACCGCGTCGTTCAC
>JANMKO010000678.1:0-4148 GCA_031372085.1 Betaproteobacteria bacterium | reverse complement strand
GTGCTTTCCCGCCCGACCGAGCGGCCGGGTGCGAGAAGGCGCCCAGCCGCCGGACCGGCACGTGCACGAGAAAAGCGCCAGCAAGCAAGTCGGCGACCGGCAAGTGCGCTTCATGAGTCGGGAGGGATCGCTCGACCACCGCAAGCATGACGACTCGCTTGTGCTGGCCAACGGTGAGCGAGGTGTCTGGACGCTCCACGATCTTCGCCGCACGGGTGGCACGCTGATGCAGACGATGGGTGTCCCGCTGGATGTCATCGATCGGTGCCAGAACCACAAGCTGCCGGGCCCGAAGGTGCGGCGCCACTATCTGCACCACGACTACGCCAACGAAAAGCGTGCCGCGTGGAACCGCCTTGGGCAACACCACGCGACGATCCTGTCCGCCGCTGCGTCCTCGAAACAGGTCGCCCGGAAAGGTCGATCGCGCGGCACTCGCACTACGACGGCCTCCGGGCAAGTGCTGGTGGGTGCAGAGTAGCTCCAAGCCACTTCGCCGGCACTCCGCGCCCACGGGTCATGCTCATTCCAGTTTGAACGCCAATACCGCGCGTACTGTCCGCTGCGGTCCGTGGCGGTCCGCAGCGGTCCGTGGCGGACCGTATGCAGCCGCTGCACGGTTTACCCCTTGGTTTGCCCCTCAGGCCGCCACAAGACAAAACGGGCTAGCAACTTTCGTTGCTAGCCCGTTGATTTTATTGGCGGAGTGGACGGGACTCGAACCCGCGACCCCCGGCGTGACAGGCCGGTATTCTAACCAACTGAACTACCACTCCGCGACACCCAGCAGTGTAGCACGGCCCGTGACGGGGCAGCGATGCGTCCCTGGCCAAAAGCGCACGCGGCCAGGTGCGATGGCGCTCACACCGCAAGCCCCTGCAAGCGCCATTTGCGTGCCTTGCACCGCCGTGTCGCGACGACGGCTTGATACAGCGCAAACCCATTGCCGGCGGTGCAGCGCACACTGTCGACAGGCCGCGCTGAATGTCATGGGCTCGGGGCCGCCGTCGCTGGCCAAGCCCGCAACGCATGAAACGTCCATTCACCCCACTTTGCCGGTTTTGACCGGCGCACGGAGCCCACCATGTACCAACGAATTCTTGTTCCTACCGATGGCTCGGACATCACCGCCAAGGCCGTCACCACCGCCGTTGCGATGGCCAAGCTTTGCGGCGCGGCGTTGACCACGCTGTGCGTCAAAGAGCCGTTTCCGTACAGCGCCATCTCTGAGATGCAGCCGGTGCCGCCCCAGGAGTTTTACGACGCCCAAGAGCGCATCGCAGCGGCCCGCGTGCAGGTGGTGCTGGACGCCGCAGCAGCGGCCGGCGTGGCCTGCGACGGCGCCACGGTGGAGGCTTTGCATCCGTGGGAGGCGATCCTGGACGCAGCCAAGCAAAAAAACTGTGACTTGGTGGTGATGGCGTCGCATGGCCGGCGCGGCATGGCCGCGCTGCTGATCGGCAGTGAAACCAGCCGGGTACTCACGCACAGCCCGCTGCCGGTGCTGGTGGTCAAGTAGCCAGCGCAGGGCCAGCCCGGTTGCGCGTAGCGCCGCCGGGGCGGCGCCAGCCGCAACGCCGCTGGCGGGGCCGCACCAGCCACAAAGCCCCTTCCGGGCATTGGTGCATGGGCTCAGTGGTGCAGGCTTTTGACCACCAACACCAGGCCCAGCCCCGCGCCGATCCAGCCCAGCTGGGCCAGCGTAGACCGCAGCGGCAGGCGGCGCTGCAGTTGCGGCAACAAATCGGCCACCGCGACGTAGACAAAGCTGCTGGACGCGGCCACCAGCAGGTACGGAAACAAGGCTTCCCACGGGCCGACGACAAAGTAGCCCAGCACCCCGCCCAGCACCGATGCCAGCCCCGACAAGGCGTTGTAGAACAGCGCCTTGCCCCGGCTGAAACCGGCGTTCAGCAGCACGATGTAGTCGCCCACCTCTTGCGGAATCTCGTGCGCGATGATGGCCAGCGCGGTGAACACGCCCAGCTGCGTGTCGGCCAAGAAGGCCGCGGCGATGATGATGCCGTCGCAGAAGTTGTGGATGCTGTCGCCCACCAGCACGCTCCAGCCGCCGCGCCCGGCCTGGTCGGCGTCTGAGCCGTGATGGTGGTCGTGGCCGTCACCCTCGTGGTGGTGGCCATGCCGGTACAGCTCGGCTTTCTCCAGCAGAAAGAAAAACAGCAGACCGCCGAGCAGGGTCATGAACAGCCGGTGTGGGTCAACCTGGCTCTCGAACGCCTCTGGCAGCACCAGCAGCAGTGCCGTGCCCAGCAGCACACCCACCGACAGGCTGACCAGGTGGCGCACCAGCCGGCCCAGCAGCGCCAGCGTCAGCGACGCGGCGATCAGCACCGACAACAGCCCGCCGGCCAGCGTGGCCAGCACGATGTAGAGCAGGGTCATCGCATCAGATCCACCGCCGCGCACAGGCCGACTGTGCAGTGCAGTGCACGGCCAGGGCGGCGTGCGCGGCGTGGGCGGCGCGGGCGGCGATCAAGCCACGCCCTGGGCCTTGAACCAGGCCAGGCAGCGCCGCCAGCCGTCGTCAGCGGCCTCTTTGCGGTAGCTGGGCCGGTAGTCGGCGTGGAAGGCATGTGGCGCGTCGGGGTAGACGACAAATTCTGAGCGCCGGGCGGCCGGGCTGCCGGCGGCCAGCGCGGCCTTCATCGTGTTGACCGTGTCCAGCGGGATGCCGCTGTCTTTTTCACCGTACAAGCCCAGCACCGGGCCAGCCAGTTGGCCGGCCACGTCCACCGGCTGGGCCGGGTTCAACGCCGACGTGGGCCCGACCAGCCGGCCATACCAGGCCACACCGGCTTTGACGGCCGGGTTGTGCGCCGCATACCGCCAGGTGATGCGCCCGCCCCAGCAAAAGCCGGTGACGCCCAGCCTGGACGCATCGGCGCCCTGGCCCCGGGCCCAGGCCACGCTGGCGTCCAGATCGGCCATCACCTGGGCGTCGGGCACTTTGTTGATCACCTCGCTGATCAGCTTGTTGACCTCACCGTAAGCGCCGACATCGCCCTGGCGCACAAACAGCTCGGGCGCCAGCGCAAAGTAGCCCTGCTTGGCCAGGCGCCGGGCCACGTCGGCGATGTGCTCATGCACGCCGAAGATCTCGCTCAGCAGCAGCACCACCGGCGCGTTGTCCTTGCCGGCCGGCGCGGCACGGTAGGCCGGCAGCTTGAAATCGCCCACGGGGATCGTCACCTCGCCGGCCAGCAGGCCGTTGCTGTCGGTCTTGATCACCGTCTGCGCCATCACCGGCAGCACGGCGGCGGCAAAGCCCGAGCCGACCGAGGTGCGCACAAAATCGCGGCGGCTGAGGTCTCGGTGCGGGGTGAGGCTGTCGAAGTCGGCTTGCGACATGGGGGCTCCTGGACGGGGGAATGCGGTGGGGCGACGGATGGCCGGGGTGCCGGTGGGCGGGCCGGCATCCGGGCAGTCTGCCAGCGCAACGCCAGCCGACATTCTAGAAAGCCGCTGGCCGCCGCACGCTGCCAGGCGGCGATTGGCGCTGTCGTTTTGGGCTGGCGTTGCGCGTTGCCGAATCCCGTTGTCGTTTTGCATTGCCAGTAGCATCCCACCACCATGCCCCTGCGCCCACCCAGTGCCACCGCCCCGCTGGCCGCGATCGACATCGGATCGAACAGCTTCCGGCTGGAGATTGCCCAGTTGCAGCACGGCCGCTACCGACGCATCGCCTACCTGAAAGAAACCGTGCGCCTGGGCGCCGGGCTGGACAGCAACGGCTATCTGACCGAGGCCGCTGCCCAGCGCGGTCTCGATTGCCTGGGCCGGTTTGCCCAGCGCTTGCAAGGCTTCGACGCGCCCCAGGTGCGGGCGGTGGCCACGCAGACGCTGCGCGAGGCGCGCAACCGCGACGCCTTTTTGATCCGCGCCGAAGACGCGCTGGGCTTTGAGGTGGAGGTGGTGTCGGGCCGCGAGGAAGCCCGGCTGATCTATGCCGGCGTGTCGTTTTTGCAGCCCGGTGCCGGGCCGCGGCTGGTGGTCGATATCGGCGGGCGCAGCACCGAGCTGATCGTCGGCCAGGGCCGCACGCCCCGGGTGGTGGAGTCGTTCAAGACCGGCAGCGTGAGCCTGTCGATGCGCTGGTTTGCCGACGGCGTGTTCACCGAGCAGCGCTT
>JANMKO010000674.1:0-5361 GCA_031372085.1 Betaproteobacteria bacterium | reverse complement strand
TGGTACAGCCCTTGCAGCGCCAGCTCACGCGCCCGGCGGCGGGTGGATTTGGCCTGCGGCTTGCGCGCAGGCCGGGCCGCTTGTGTGTTGGCTTGTGCGTTGGCTTCTGCGTTGGCGGGTGCGTTGGCGGGCGTGTTGGCTGGCGCGGCGCCGCTGTCGGGTTTTTCCGGGCTTTCGCCGGTGCCGCTCACGTCAGCTCGTCCAGCAGATTGGCCATCTCCACCGCCACCCGGGCGGCGTCGCGGCCTTTGTCCTCGGCCCGGGCCCAGGCCTGGGCCTCGTTCTCGACGGTGAGGATGGCGTTGGCCACCGGCAGGGTGTGGTCGAGTGAGACCCGGCTGACGCCGGCGCCACTCTCGTTGGCCACCAGCTCAAAATGGTAGGTTTCGCCCCGGATGATGCAGCCGAGTGCGATCAGCGCATCAAAATCGTCGCTCTCGGCCATCGCTTGCAGGGCCACCGGCACCTCGAGTGCGCCGGGCACGGTGATGTGGCGGATGTGGTCGGGCGCCACGCCCAGCGCGGCCAGTTCGGCCAGGCAGGCCCCGGCCAGCGCCGCCGTCAGTTCAGCATTGAAGCGGGCTTGCACGATGCCGATCGACAGGCGGCTGCCGTCGAGCAGCGCGGCGCTGGCCGGTCGGTCGCCCTGGTTGGCGTTCTGCATGGAGGTTCTCAGAGAAAGAGGGGGTCGGGCATGGATTTCAGGCAAGCCATCAGGCCAGGTGGTCAGGCACCCGCAGGCACAAAGCAGGTCACCTCCAGCCCGTAGCCCACCATGCTGGGCATGCGGCGCGGGTTGCCCAGCAGCCTCATGCGGGTGACGCCCAGGTCACGCAGGATTTGCGCGCCCACGCCGTAGGTGCGCAAATCCATCTGCCGGCCGCGCTCAGCGCGCGGCACCTGCTGCGGCAGCACCTGCGGCAGCAGGGTGAGCACGTCGTGGCCGCAGTTCAGCAGCACGGCCAGCCCGGCCGGTGCGGCCTGGATGGCGGCCAGCGCCTTGGGCAGTGACCAGGAGTGGCCGCTGCGGCCGGTGTCGAGCAAATCCATCGCGGTGAAGGGCTCATGCACCCGCACCAACACCTCGTCGTCTTGCAGCCATTTGCCGTGGCGCAGCGCCAGGTGCAGGCCACCTGATCGGTCACGGAAGGCGATGCAGCGGAAGCTGCCCTGGGCGGTGACGAGATCACGCTCACCGGCGCGCTCGATCAGCGTCTCATTGTGTGAGCGGTGGGCGATCAGGTCGGCGATGGTGCCGATCTTCAAACCGTGCTGGTCGGCAAACACCTGCAGGTCGGGCAGGCGGGCCATCGTGCCGTCGTCGTTCATGATCTCGCAGATCACGGCGGCGGGGGTCAGCCCGGCCATCGCGGCCAGATCACAGCCGGCCTCGGTGTGGCCGGCCCGCATCAGCACGCCGCCGTCTTGCGCCTGCAGCGGAAAGATGTGGCCGGGCTGCACCAGATCGGCCGGCACGGCGTCTCGGGCCACCGCCGCCTGCACGGTGCGGGCGCGGTCAGCGGCCGAGATGCCGGTGGTCACGCCCTGGGCCGCCTCGATCGACACGGTGAAGGCCGTGCCGTGGGCTGCACCGTTGCGGGTGGCCATCGGCGGCAGATGGAGGCGTTCACAGCGCTCTCGCGTCAAGGTCAGGCAGATCAAGCCCCGGCCGTGCTTGGCCATGAAGTTGATGGTTTCGGGCGAGACATGGTCAGCGGCCAACACCAGATCGCCTTCGTTCTCGCGGTCTTCTTCGTCAACCAGGATCACCATGCGGCCTGCGGCCAGCTCGGCCACCAGCTCGGGAACAGGAGAAAGTGCCATGCCACGATTGTAGGCGGCAGCACCCGGTGCCCCCGGCTGGCGACGGGCCTCAGCCGGGCGTGCCGGCAGCGGGTTGGGCGGGCGCCGGCGGGGCCGTCGGGGTGGCCGGGCCGGCCCAGCCCCAATGCCCGCCTTGCAGCAGCTGGCAGGGCCCGAAGCCGGCCTTGTAGGCCATCTTCGGGCTCTCGGCGATCCAGTAACCCAGGTACAGGTGGTCGAGCTTGAGCTGCCGGGTCTGCTCAATCTGCCACAGCACGCCGTACGTGCCCAGGCTGCCTTTGAAGTCGGGGTCGTAGTAGGTGTAGACGGCCGAGATGCCGTCGCTCAGCACATCGACGATGGCCACCATGCGCAGCGTGCCGATGCCGCCGTGCGCCGCATCGCGAAATTCAACCAGCCGCGAGTTGACCCGGCTTTGCAGCAAAAACTGGGTGTACTGGTCGATGCTGTCCTGGTCCATGCCACCGCCGGCATGGCGCCCGGCCTGGTAGCGCAAGTAAAGCTGGTAGTGCTCGGCCACAAAGCCCAGCCGCAACACGCGCGTCTTCAACGCCACGTGCTGCGTCCACGCCCGGCGCTGGCTGCGCGTGGGCGCAAAGCTGGCCACCGGCACGCGCAGCGGCACACAGGCGCGACAACTGTCGCAATACGGCCGGTAGGTGAACATGCCGCTGCGCCGGAAGCCGTTGCCGACCAGCGTGGAATAGGCATCGGCATGGATCAAATGGCTGGGCGTGGCCACCTGCGAGCGCGCCAGCCGGTCGGGCAGGTAGCTGCACGGGTAGGGCGCGGTGGCATAAAACTGCAACTGCGCCAGCGGAAGCTCTTTGGGGTGGGTCACGGCGGTGTCACGGGGGCATCACGGGGCAGCACAGCATGGGGCGGCGGAGCGTCGTCGAGGCGCGACCAGAGGTTTTGATGATAGGCCCAGGCGCCTGGCCCAGCCTGCCGCGTGGCGATGCGCAGATGGGCCTCAAACGCCGCCCGGCTGATCTCGCGTGCACCCAGGCTGGCCAGGTGGGCGGTGCGCTGCTGGCAATCGATCAGCGTGATGCCGTGCTGGCGGCAAAAAGCGATCAGCGCGGCCAGCGCGATCTTGGATGCATCGGTGCGCCGGGCAAACATCGACTCGCCAAAAAACATCGCGCCGATGGCCACGCCGTACAAGCCGCCCACCAGTTCACCGTCGATCCAGGTCTCGACGCTGTGCGCGCTGCCAGCGTCGAACCAGGCGCCGTAGGCGTCGATGATTTCGGGCGCGATCCAGGTGCCGGGCTGGCCGTCGCGCGGCGCGCTGGCGCAGGCCGCGATCACGCTGCGAAAGGCGGTGTCGATGCGGATCTCACAGCCGGGCTGGCGCATGAAGCGGCGCAAGGCTTTGCGCAGCGACGCTGACGGCTTGAACTCGGCCACCGGCAGCACCATGCGCGGGTCGGGCGCCCACCAAAGCGGCGGGTCACCCGGGCTGTACCACGGGAACACGCCCATCCGGTAGGCCTCGTCCAGCCGCTGCGGCGTCACGCGGCCGCCGGCAGCCAGCAGGCCGGGTGCGTTGCTGGCAGCGCCCTGGGCCAGGCGGGTGGGCGGCAGCGGGCTGTCGTCGTCGATCCAGATCAGCGGGGCGCGGGGCATGACAACCAGATTGTGCGCGAGGGCCCTGCGCGCGCGCCTGCCACCCTGGCCGCCGTGGACCAGGTGGCGGATGGCAGTGTCGGCTGGCATCATCCCTTGTCTGCAAGCCCAAGCCATGAAGCCCCATTTGCCCCTGACTGCGACCGATCTGGCGGCGTTTTGCGCCCGGCACGGCATTGCGCGGCTGTCGGTTTTTGGCTCAGTGCAACGCGGCAGCCACGGGCCTGACAGCGATCTGGATTTGCTGGTCGAGTTTTTGCCGGGCCGCACGCCCGGGTTGATCGGACTTGCGGCGATGCAGTCGGAACTGTCAACGCTGGCCAGCGGACGGGTCATCGATTTGCGCACCCCGGCCGACCTGAGTCAGCACTTCCGCGCCGATGTGCTGCGCACCGCCGATTTGGCGTATGCGGCCTGAGGACGCGCTGTACGCATCCGCCACATGGTTGAGGCGGGTGAGGCGGCGTTGCGCTTCATGATGGGACGTGACAGGGCCGCGTTGGATGCCGACCGAAGCTGCTGTTTGCCGTGGTGCGTGCGGTCGAGGTACTGGGCGAGGCGGCGTCCAGGGTGTCTGAGAGACTCGGTTGCTGGCGTCTGGTGTGCCGTGGTCAGCGATTGTGCGCATGCGCAACTGGCTGATCCACGGCTATTTCAATATGGATACCGACATCGTCTGGGTGACGGTGACCGACGAAATGCCGGTGCTGCTGGCGCAATTGCGGGCCCTGTTGGTCGCGAATTGACCCCCCGGCGGGGTGCCTGCCGTTCCGGGCTCGACCCTCAGATCGTCACGCCCCCGTCAATCACCAGGCTCTGCCCGGTCATGAACCGGCTGGCCGGTGCTGCCAGGTACACCGCCGCGCCGGCGATCTCATCGGGCTCGCCGATGCGGCGCAGCGGGGTGCTGGCGTTGCGCTCGGCCAGCGCCGCCGGGTCGTCCCACAGTGCTTTGGCAAAGTCGGTCTTGATCAGGCCCGGGGCGATGCAGTTGACGCGCACGTTGTGCGGGCCCAGCTCCACCGCCAGATTGCGCGCCAGTTGCATGTCGGCGGCCTTGCTGATGCAGTAGGCACCGATGACTGACGAGCCGCGCAAGCCGCCGATGGACGAGACGATGATGATCGAGCCGTCGCGCCGCGCCACCATCTGCGGCGCCACCATCGTCACCAGCCAGTGGTTGGCCACGATGTTGTTGTCCAGAATCTTGCGCAATTGCTCATCGGCAATGCCGGCCATCGGGCCGTAATACGGGTTGCTGGCGGCGTTGCAGACCAGTGTGTCGATGCGGCCGTGGTCAGCCAGCGCCCTGTCAACCAAGGCTTGCAACGCGGCTTTGCTGCTGATGTTGGCGGCCACCGCCAGCGCGGTGCCGGCGCCGTGTTTGGCGTTGATGGCGGCAGCCACCGCGTCGCAGGCGTCTTGCTTGCGCGACGAGATCACCACTTTGGCGCCGTGCTCGGCCAGCCGCTCGGCGATGGCTTTGCCGATGCCGCGTGATGAACCGGTGACCACCGCCACCTGGCCAGTGAGATCAAACAAACCCATGCTGAATCCTTGAAGTTGATGTGCATGCCGATCTTTCCAAAGCCGGGCCGGCTGCGCCATTGGGACTTACGGTATAAACCGGCGGCTTGGCCGTACCCCAACACCCAAACCCGAGACAACCATGAAACTCGACTTCACCGGCCGTGTGGCCATCGTCACCGGTGCCGGCGGTGGCCTGGGCCGCGCCCACGCACTGGCACTGGCGGCGCGCGGCGCCCGTGTGCTGGTCAATGACCTGGGTGGCGCCGGCACAGCGGGTGCGCCGTCGCCGGCCGCACAGGCGGTGGTCGATGACATCATCGCCGCCGGTGGCCAGGCGCTGGCCAACAGCGCGTCGGTCACCGACGTGGCCGGCGT
>JANMKO010000667.1:0-1957 GCA_031372085.1 Betaproteobacteria bacterium | reverse complement strand
CCAGGAAGGCATGCTCGAAGTAGGCGCTGTTGTACATGCCGGGCGTCAGCACCACCACGGTGGGCTCGTTCACCGACGGCGGCGCCACCGCGCGCAAGGTCTCCAGCAGCAAATCGGGGTAGTGCGCCACCGGCGCGATGCGGTGTTGGGCAAACAGCTCCGGAAACAAGCGCATCATCATCTTGCGGTTTTCCAGCATGTAGCTCACGCCGCTGGGCACCCGCAGGTTGTCTTCCAGCACGTAGTAGGTGCCGCTGCCGTCGGGCTGGGCGGCGCGCACGATGTCGATGCCGGCGATGTGCGAGTAAATCTGGCCCGGCAACTCGACACCCATCATCTCGGGCCGGAACTGGGCGTTTTTAAGCACCTGCTCGGTGGGCACGATGCCGGCCTTGAGAATCTCCTGGCCGTGGTAGACATCGTGCAAAAAGCGGTTCAGCGCCGTCACCCGCTGGGCCAGGCCCCGCTGCATGCGCTGCCATTCGTCGCTGGGGATGATGCGCGGGATCAGGTCAAACGGGATCAGCCGCTCGGTGCCGGCGCCGTCCTCATCCTTGGCGCCGTAGATGGCAAAGGTGATGCCGACGCGGCGGAAGATCATCTCGGCCTCGTCGCGCCGGGCGGCCATCAGCGCGGGCGGCTGCTGCTGCAACCAGCGGTCAAAGCCGCTGTAGTGGGCCCGCACGCTGCCGGCGCCGGCCTGCATTTCATCAAAAGTGGGTTTCATGGTGGGTTGGCTCCAGGCCCGGCTTGTGTAGCAACAATCGCACCACCCACGGGCGCCGACCAGTGCCAGTAACGGCGACGCACGTCGCGGGTGCACGCGGCCGCACCATCGTGCCACAGCCACGCACCGCACCGGTCACTGCGCACGATTTCAATGCCTTGATCGGCGTAGCGGGCCAGCACGTCGGGCGCCGGATGGCCGTAGCGGCTGCGATAACCGGCCTGCACCACAGCGATCTGCGGATTCACCGCCGCCAGAAAATCCACTGTGGATGAGGTGCGGCTGCCGTGGTGCGGCACCAGCAGCACGGTGCTGGCCAGTGCCGGCGTGGCGCCGTCGGCCTGGCGCTGCAGCAGCGCGGCCTCTTGCGGCGCCTCGATGTCGCCGGTGAGCAGCGCGCTGCGGCCCTGGGCGTCGGCAATGCGCAGCACGCAGCTCAAGGCGTTTGATTTGCGCGCATCCGCATGGTCGGCAGGCGTGGGGTGCAGCACGTCAAACTGCACGCCGTCCCACTGCCAATGCTGGCCGGCGTCGCAGCGGCGGTGCGGCACGGCGCGCTGGCTGGCCTGGCCCAGCAGCGCATGGCCGGGCTCGAGTGAGCTTTGCAACGCCAGCACCGGCAGGCCCGCCAGCAGGCTGGCCGCGCCGCCGACATGGTCGATGTCGCGGTGGCTGAGCATCAGCAGGTCGATGCGGGGCTCTCCGCGGGCGCGCAGCAGCGGCAGCAGCACGCGCTGGCCGGCGTCGCTGTCGCGGCTGTACTGCGGGCCGGTGTCATAGACCAGCAGGTGATGGCGCGTGCGCACCAGCACGGCAGTGCCCTGGCCGATGTCGGCGGCCAGCAGCTCAAAACTGCCGGGCGCCGGCCGTGCCACCGGTGGCCAGACCAGCGGCAGCAGCAGCGGCAGCGCCAGCACACGCACCCGCCACGGCAGCGGCAGCACACCCAGCACGGCGCCCAGCAGCCCGCAGGCCACCGCCCAGGCCGGCGGCACCGGCGCCGCATAAACCGCATACGGCCATTGCGCCAGCCAGCCCAGGCCCCAGACCATCCCCTGCACCAGCACGGCGGCGCCGCTCCACAGCAGCGGCAGCGCCATGCCCAGCAGCGCCAGCGGCGTGATCAGCAGCGTGACCAGCGGGATGGCCAGCAGGTTGGCAACAAAGCCGACCACGCTGATCTGCTGGAAAAACACCAGCGACAGCGGCGCCAGCCCGAGCGTGGCGATC
>JANMKO010000659.1:0-1681 GCA_031372085.1 Betaproteobacteria bacterium | reverse complement strand
CCTGCGCCGCGTGGCGGTGGCGGCGTGGGAAACGCTGGCCATGTCGACGCTCGGCACCCTGCTGGCTGCCGCCGCGGGCCTGCTGCTGGCGCTGCCGGCCAGCCGCCTGCATGCCGACGACCCGGCGCGCGGCCGCCTGGCCACGCGCGCGGTGCGCATCGCCACGCGCTGGCTGCTGAATGCGCTGCGCGCCATCCCCGAGCTGGTCTGGGCCGCCTTGCTGCTGGTTTCGGCCGGGCTGGGCCCGCTGGCCGGCACGCTGGCGCTGGCGCTGCACACCACCGGCGTGCTGGGCCGGCTGTTTGCCGAGGCGATCGAAAACGCACCGCCCGGCCCGGCGCTGGCGCTGCGCACCCAGGGCGTGGGCAGCGCCCGGGTGCTGCTGTACGCCACCTTGCCGCAAGTGGTGCCGCAGGTGCTGAGCTACACCCTGTACCGCTGGGAGAACAACATCCGCGCCGCCGCCGTGCTGGGCGTGGTGGGCGCGGGCGGTCTGGGCCAGTTGCTGACCTTCCACATGGGGCTGTTCCACATGGGCAAGACGGCCACCATCCTGGGCGCGATGCTGGTGCTGGTCGGGCTGGTGGATGCGTTGAGCTACGGCGCGCGGCGGGGTTTGATGCGGTGAGGTCGTCGGCGCGGATCAGCGCGCTGGCCAGCCCGGCCCGGCCGCCAGCAACGCGCGCAGCGCATCGCCCTGGGCGTCCAGCCCGGGCGGCGGCTGGTCGGCCTCGGCCCGCTGGCCGTCAAAGCGCATCGGGTTGGCCACCAGTGGCATCAAGCGGTCTGCGCCCACGTCCATCGGCGACAGCACGCCGCGCGCCACCACCTGCGGGTGCTTGAAGACGCCGGGCAGATCCAGAATCGGCGCGCACGGCACGGCGTGTGGCTCCAGCAGCGCCACCCAGTCCATCGTGTTGTGCCGCTTCATCCAGCCGGCCAGCACCGGGATCAGCGCGTCGCGGTGGGCGATGCGGCCGGCGTTGCGGGTGTAGCGCGCATCGGCCGTCACGGCTGCGCCCTCGGCGCCCCCGGCCAGCTCACAGAAGCGCACAAACTGGCCGTCATTGCCCACCGCCAAAACGATGTGGCCGTCCAGCGTCTCAAACACCTGGTAGGGCACCACATTCATGTGCGCATTGCCCATGCGCTTGGGGTTGATGCCGCCCACCAGGTGGTTGCTGGCCTGGTTGGCCATCATCGCCACCTGCACGTCAAGCAGCGCGGCGTCGATGTGCCGGCCGCGGCCGCTGCGGCCGCGCTCGATCAAGGCCGCCAGGATGGCGGTGCTGGCATACAGGCCGGTGAACAAGTCGGCCACCGCCACGCCCACCTTCTGCGGCTGGCTGCCGGGCGTGCCGTCTTTCTCGCCGGTCACGCTCATCAGGCCACCGGTGGCCTGGATGGCAAAGTCGTAGCCCGCCGCCTGCGCCATCGGGCCGTCCTGGCCGTAGCCGGTGATCGAGCAATACACCAGCTTCGGGTTGAGTGCCGACAGCGCGGCCCAGTCCAGCCCGTAACGCGCCAACTGGCCCACCTTGTAGTTTTCCAGCAGCACATCGGCCTGGGCGGCCAGCTGCCTGACCAGCGCCGCGCCGTCGGGCGTGGCAATGTCGATGGCGATCGAGCGCTTGCCCCGGTTGGCGCTGAGGTAGTACGCCGACATCTTGTCGGCCGCCGG
>JANMKO010000654.1:0-1696 GCA_031372085.1 Betaproteobacteria bacterium | reverse complement strand
TGGCAGATCACTTGGCAGAGCGCCTGGCGGATCGCTTGGCAGACCGCCGGGCAACGCCCTGTTGCACGGCCACCGGGTCTGCCTGAGGGCTTTAGTACCCGGCCTCGCGTACCACCCGATGGTGCAGCGGCTGCCCTGCCGCCAGCGCGTCGATATTGCGCGCCACCAGCGCCGCCGCGCTGCGCATGTCGGTCAGCGCGGCGGCATGCGGCAGCACGGTGACTTGGCGGTGCTGCCAGAAGCGGTGGCCGGCCGGCAGCGGCTCGGTGGCAAATACGTCCAGCACGGCATGGCCCAGCTGGCCGCTGTCGAGCGCGGCCAGCAAGTCGGCGTCCACCACCTGGGCGCCGCGCGCCAGGTTCACCAGCCCGGCGCCCCGGCGCAGGCCGGCCAGCCAGCCGGCATCGATCAGGCCCCGGGTGTCGGGTGTCAGCGGCAGCAGGTTGATGACGGTGCGGGCCTGGGCCAGCGCATGCGCCGGTGCGGCGGCGCCTGAGATGACCGTCACGTTGCGGGACAAAGTAGCTGGCGGCTCGGCTGGCGGGTCGGCTGGCAGTGCGGCTGCGAGTGCGGCTGGCAGTGCGGGCGGCAGTGCGGCTGGCAGCGCGGCCGGCAGTTCGGCCGTCACGTCGGCGCTGCTTCTGGCCGCCGTCGCGGCCGGCAAGCCGTCAGCCGCAGCAGGACCGGCCGCCGCACCGCGCCGCCAGGCCGTCACCGGATAGCCCTGCTGCGCCAGCCGCAGCGCCACCGCGCGGCCCATCTGGCCAAAACCCAGCACCAGCACCGGCCACTCGTCGGCCCGGCACTGCGGCAGCGGCCGCCACAGGCCCGCTTGCTGCTGCTGGGCATAGTTGAAAAACCCCCGGTGCAGCGCCAGCGTGGCCCACAGCGCGGTCTGGGCCATGGCTGCGGTCATCGCCGGGTCCACCATGCGGGCGATGGCCACACCCGGCGGCAGCGTGGTGTCGGCCAGCAGCCGGTCCACCCCGGCCCAGAGCGACTGGATCAGCCGCAGGCCCGGCAAACCGGCCAGGCCGCCCGGCGCCGGGTTGGCCACGATGGCCACGTCGATCAGCGGATCGACCGCTGCCGAGCGCGCCAGGTGCAGCGTGTGGCCGGGCAGTGCCTGGCGCAGCGCGGCGGCCCAGTCGGTACGCTCGTCGGCGCCCAGCGCGCCGGCCAGCAGCAGGTTCATGGCTTGGGCGGGGCGTCGGCCGGCGTGTCGGCCCGGTCGATGGGGGCGAGCAGGTCGATCAGGTCGATGCGGTCGAGCAGGCCCTGCACGGCGCAGGCCACGGTGGCCTGGCGCACGGCGGCGCGGTCACCGGGAAAGTGCTGGCAGACGGCGTCGGTGTGGACGCCGTGCGCCGCGCCAAGCGCTGCGCGAACCGCACCACCCGCCGCACCACCCGCCGCACCAGCCACCGCGCCACCCGCGCCACCCGCGCCACCCGCACCACCCGCGCCACCCGCACCGCCCGCACCGCCCGCCGCACCATCCGCCGCACCATCCGCTGCGCCGGCCGCGCCAGCCGCACCGCCCGCCGCACCTTCCGCTGCACCACCCGCCGCACCATCCGCTGCGCCATCCGCTGCGCCACCTGCTGCGCCAGCCGCGCCAGCCGCGCCAGCCGCACCGCCCGCCGCACCTTCCGCTGCACCACCCGCCGCATCAACCGCCGCACCACCCGCACCA
>JANMKO010000653.1:0-1639 GCA_031372085.1 Betaproteobacteria bacterium | reverse complement strand
CAGCACGCTGGGCTGCGCCGGGCTGCTGGATGTGTACCGCAAAGGCAATATCAGCCTGTGCAATGCCATCGGCACCGGCGTGGCCGACGACAAATCGATCTACCCGTATGTGCCCAAAATGGTGGAGTTCTACCTGGGTGAAAAGCCGATCCTCGAGAACGTGCCCACCTATTTGTGCCGCGAGCCCGATGAGCTGAAGTATGTGCTGGCCCACCTGCATGAGCTGGTGGTCAAAGAGGTGCACGGTGCCGGCGGCTACGGCATGCTGGTGGGGCCTGCCGCCACCCGGGCCGAGATTGATGACTTCCGTCTCCAGTTGCTGGCCCGGCCCAGCAACTACATCGCCCAGCCCACGCTGGCGCTGTCCACCACGCCCACCTTTGTGGAAAGCGGCATCGCGCCCCGCCACATCGATTTGCGGCCGTTTGTGCTGTCGGGCAACAGCGTTCAAATCGTGCCGGGCGGGCTTACCCGGGTGGCGTTGAAAGAGGGCTCGCTGGTGGTCAACTCATCACAGGGCGGCGGCACCAAAGACACCTGGGTGCTAGAGCCCGGGCCGGCCAGCGGGCCCGATCCGACGGTCTTGTCGATGCCGCTTGAGCCGGCTGCACAAAGCCAGTCTCAAGGTTGATGCGAGGAGAACAACTACATGCTTTCTAGAACTGCTGATCACCTGTTCTGGATGTCGCGCTACATGGAGCGGGCCGGCCAAGCGCGTAGCGCTTGTGGCGAAGCCACAGCACCGCAGCACGCGCCAGTGTGCGGCGGTGTTTTCGGCCTGTTGGAGCAACGCTGATGCTGTCGAGAACTGCTGATCACCTGTTCTGGATGTCGCGCTACATGGAGCGGGCCGAAAACACCGCCCGCATGCTGGACGTCAACTACCAGACCTCCCTGCTGCCGCAGTCAGCTGACCGGGCCGAGCAGGGCTGGGCCGGGCTGCTGGGCATCTCGGAATTGACAGCCGCCTTTGGCAAGCAACACGATGGGGTGAGCGCGGCCAATGTGATGCAATTCATGGTGCGTGACCCGGGCAACCCGTCGGCCATCCTGGCCTGCCTGCGCAACGCGCGTGAGAACGCCCGCGCCGTGCGCGGCAAGCTCACCACCGAGCTGTGGGAGACCACCAACCAGACCTGGTTGGAGTTCAACCGGCTGCTGCAAGACGACAGTTTTGAGCGCGACCCGGCGGCGCTGTTCGAGTGGGTGAAGTTCCGCTCGCACCTGAGCCGGGGGGTGTCGGTGGGCACGATGCTGCAAGACGAATCGCTGCATTTCATCCGCATCGGCACGTTCTTGGAGCGGGCCGACAACACCGCCCGGCTGCTGGACGTGAAGTTTCATGATCTGGCCGGCGACTACTTTGGCGCCTGGGCCGACGACGACGCCCCCGAGGTGGATTTTTACCACTGGAGCGCCATCCTGCGCTCGGTCAGCGCGTTCGAGATCTACCGCAAGGTCTACCGCAATGTGATCCGGCCTGACAAGGTGGCCGAGTTGCTGATGCTGCGGCCCGACATGCCCAGATCATTGGCCGCCTGCATGAACGAGCTGGTGGCCAATCTGGATCTGGTGGCCAATGAGCAAAGCGGCGAGACCCGGCGCCGCGCCGGCCGGCTGCGCAGTGATTTGCAGTTTG
>JANMKO010000615.1:0-1815 GCA_031372085.1 Betaproteobacteria bacterium | reverse complement strand
ATGCCGCTGTACCACTGCGCCCAGCTCGATGTGTTTCTCGGCCCCAGCGTCTACCTCGGCTGCACCAGCATCATCAGCGCCAAGCCCACGGCCGAGAACCTGCTGCCGCTGATCGCCCGGCACCGCATCAGCCAGTTCTTTTTGCCGCCCACGGTGTGGATAGCCCTGCTGCGCTCACCGCTGTTTGATCGGCATGACCTGTCCAGCTTGCGCAAGGGCTATTACGGCGCATCGATCATGCCAGTGGCGGTGATGCAAGAGCTGGTGGCCCGCCTGCCGCAGATGCGGCTGTGGAACTTTTACGGCCAGACCGAGATTGCGCCGCTGGCCACCGTGCTCAAGCCCGAAGACCAGTTGCGCAAGCCGGGCTCGGCCGGGCGGCCGGTGATCAATGTCGAGACGCGGGTCGTCGACGAGCGGATGCACGACGTGGCGCCCGGCGAGGTGGGCGAGATCGTGCACCGCTCACCGCAGCTGCTGCTGGGCTACTTTCATGACAACGAGCGCTCTGCGGCGGCGTTTGACGGCGGCTGGTTCCACTCGGGTGACCTGGCGGTGATCGACGACGAGGGCTACATCACCGTGGTGGACCGCAAGAAAGACATGATCAAGACCGGCGGTGAGAACGTCGCCAGCCGCGAGGTTGAAGAAGCGCTGTACCGGCTGGCCGGCGTCAGCGAGGTGGCGGTGATCGGCCTGCCGCATGCGCGCTGGATCGAGGCGGTGACGGCGGTGGTGGTTGTCAAACCAGGCGCTGCGCTGGACGAGGCGCAGGTGATCGCCCACTGCGCGGCGCAGTTGGCCCACTTCAAGACGCCCAAGGCGGTGGTGTTTGTCGATGCCCTGCCGAAGAACCCGAGCGGCAAGCTGCTGAAACGGGAGCTGCGGCAACGCTGGCAGGGGCATTTCGACGGCCGCTGAGCGCTGGCGGCGGTGGGCCAGTTGGTAGATTGGCCGGTTGGCCGGTTGGCCATCAGGCCCGGCCCGGCCTCAGTTGGTGACCATCACCCAGCCGGTGCTCCAGTCATTCTGGCTCAGGGTGACGGCCAAACCATTGCCCGCCACGCAGTTGCCGATTTGCCAGCTGCCGGGGCCGGGCACAAAGCTGCTGACCGGCGAGAACATCGTGCGCACATTGGCCTGCAGGTTGACGATCTTGTAGTTCGTCAGGATGCTGACGGGGTTGGCGGCGGGCGTGGCCGACGGGCGGGCGCACATGTCCACCCGCAGCAAGGCGCTGGCCGACGCGCCGATCGAGAAGGCGCCGCTGGCGGTGACGCGCTGGCCGGCGGTGGTGAGGATGGTGGTCACCGGGCCGACAAATACGAAGGTGTTGGCCAACACTGCCACCGATGGGGCCACCGCGCCCTGGAAAAAGCTGATGCCCAGCACGCCGCCGGGCCCCTGAACACCCGGCACACCTTGCACGCCCTGCGGCCCCTGCGGGCCGACCGGCCCCACCGGGCCGGGCACGCCGGGCAAACCGTTCGTGCCGTTCGTGCCGTTCAAGCCGTTCGTGCCATTCGTGCCATTCGTGCCGTTCGTGCCGTTCGTGCCGGTCGCGCCCGGCACGCCCTGCGGCCCGGCCGGCCCCTGGTCGGCCAGCGTCAGGTCAAGCCGCGCCACATGGCCGGTGGCGGTGTTCTCCTTGCTGTCGAAAAACACCACCGTGCCGGGGGCGGCCAGCGCTGGCGCCAGCGCCCAGCCATTGTTGGTGGCGGGGTTGGTGATCCAGGATTTCACCTGTGCCGTCACGTCCACCGCCAGGTACTGGCCCGCCGCCGGCACCGCCAGCACCGGGCCGCTGCCCGGCCC
>JANMKO010000612.1:0-2966 GCA_031372085.1 Betaproteobacteria bacterium | reverse complement strand
TACCTGGTGGCCGACCCGAAGCGGGCGATCAACGTCGTGCTGCACGGCCTGGCCGGCAAGGTGCGGGTCAATGGCAGCGACTACGACTCGGTGATGCCGCCGATGAACCAGCTCAACGACGACGAGATCGCCAACATCCTGACCTACACGCTCAACACCTGGGGCAACGCGGGCGGGCGCATCCTGACCGAGGACGTCAAAAAAGCCCGTGCCGTGAAGCCGCCCCCCGCCACCGTGTCTGAAAAATGACACGCGCCCGGCCTGAAGCGCTTTGCCATGGCCCGTGGCGCCGCGCGGGTCAGCGCTGCCGACGGGCTGCACGGCGGCTGCTGGTGGTGGTGTCGGCAGGGCTGCCGGTGGTGCTGTCGGGGGTGCTGCCGGGGGTGCTGTCAGTCTGTGCGGCTGGCGCGCAGGCCGCTGATTACATCAGCCTGCCAGCCGGCACATTGGCCAGTGTGTTGGCCAGCGACGCTGACAGGACACCGCTGCAGATCGGCCGCTTCGCGATGCGTGTCACCCCCGTCACGCTGGGTGAGTTCAGCGCTTTTGTCACGCTGCATCCGCAGTGGCAGCGTGACCGCGTGGCGCGCACGTTTGCCGACGCCAGCTACCTTCAGGGCTGGCGCAGCCCACAGGCGCCGGGCCAGGCCGGCGCCGCGCCCGACCCACAACCGGTGACGGGCGTGAGCTGGTTTGCCGCGCAGGCCTTCTGCGAAGCCGAAGGGGCCCGCCTGCCCAGCTGGAGCGAATGGGAATATGCCGCTGCTGCCGATGCCACCCGCACCGACGCGCGCGCCGACCCCGCCTGGCGTGCCCACATCCTGGGCTGGTACGCCCGCCCGGCCAACCGGGCACCGCCGCCGGTGGGTGGTGCGGCCAATGTCTACGGTGTGCGCGATCTGCACGGCCTGGTCTGGGAGTGGGTGGACGACTTCAACGCCCTGCTCGTCAGCCCTGACAGCCGGTCGGGTGACGACGCCGACAAACTCAAGTTCTGTGGCGCCGGCGCCATCAGCCTGCAAGACCGCGAGAACTACGCCGTGTTGATGCGCATCGCGCTGCTGTCGTCGCTGGACGGGTCGGGCAGCACCAGCAGCCTGGGGTTTCGCTGCGTGCGGCCCGACGCGTAGCCGGCCATGGCCAGATATCGCCTTTGCCGAGCCACCGTGATTGGCCGCCTGCGTCTGGCCGTGGTGGCCCTGTTGATGCAGGCCGCAGCGGTGCCAGCGCATGCAGCGCCGAGCCCGCCCATCCCGCCCATCGTGCCGGCCACGCCAGCCACGCTCACCACGCCCATCGCGCCGGCCGCGCTGCCTTTGCCGGCCGACTCGATCTACCAATTGCCGGTGCTGCTGACAGACCAGACCGGCCGCAGCTTCCGGCTGGACGAGCGCCGTGGCCAGCCGATGTTGATCAGCATGTTCTTCACCTCGTGCCAATTTGTGTGCCCGATGCTGACCGACGCCTTGCGCGACACCGCCGCCAAGCTGCAAGCCGGCGAACGTGAGCAGCTGAAGATATTGATGGTCAGCTTTGATCCCGCGCATGACAGCGTGGCCGTGTTGAAGCGCACCGCCGACCAGCACCGCCTGGACAGCCCGCAATGGACGCTGGCGCGTGCCGACGACAAATCGGTGCGCAAGCTGGCGGCGGTGCTGGGCATCCAGTACCGGGCGCTGTCGAACGGTGACTTCAACCACACCACCGCCTTGATCCTGATCGACGCCGACGGCCGCATTGCCGGCAGAACCGCGCAGCTGGGCGTGGCCGACGCGGCGTTTGTCAAGCTGGTCAAGGCTGCCGCCCAGTCACAGGGCCGGTAGTCCACTGGCAAGCCTGCGGCCGGCCGGTGGCCCAGACCGGTGCAAACCGCCCGCCGGGGGCGGCTGGTGGCCTGCGGTGCGGCGCGTGCGCGCGGCCCGACGCGCCTTGGCGCGGCCTGGCCGCTGGGGTGTCAGGCCAGCAGCGTGTATGGCCCGCCCCGCACCAGCGCGCGCTGGTAGGCCGGCCGCTGTTGCAGGCGCCGCAGCCAGGCGTCCATCGCCGCAGCCAGGCGTCCATCGCCGGGTAACTGGCGCGCAGGCCCCGGGCGGCTTCTGCCACAAAGCTCATCTGGATGTCGGCACCGCTGAGTTGGTCGCCCACCAGCCAGTCCCGGCCCTCCAGCGCACGGTTCACATGGCCCAGGTGGTTGGCCAGCTCACTGTCGATGCGCGGGGCCAGCGGCGCGGCCGCGTCACCCAACCGCGAGGTGTACAGCCGCAACATCAGCGGCAGCATGGCCGAGCCCTCGGCATAGTGCAGCCACTGCTGGTAAGCCTCGAAGTCGGGCGTGCCGGCGGGCGGTTGAAGGCGCCCGCCGCCGTGCCGGCGGATCAGGTAATCGACGATGGCACCCGATTCGATCAACGTCAGCCCGTTGTCCTCGATCACCGGTGATTTGCCCAGCGGGTGCACCGCCTTCAATTCGGGCGGGGCCAGCCGGGTCGTGGCATCGCGGGCGTAGTGGCGTATCTCGTACGGCACGCCCAGCTCTTCAAGCAGCCAGAGCACGCGCTGCGAGCGTGAATCGTTGAGGTGGTGGACGATGACCATCGGCTGTCTTTCGGGGGGGAGTGGGGGTTTGATTGTGGTCTTGCCGGGGCACGGCAGCCTGCCGCGTCGGCGGCGCCCCCCCGGGGCCGGGAGATCGGGCTTTGGCGGCGTGCCGGACCGCTCTAGACTTTGGCCGATCACACAACCCACCGGCAACGCGCCGGCAACCCGCCTGACCACCGGAGACCCCCATGCCCTTGTCCGTCACTGTCCAGCCTGCCGCTTGCGGCGCGCTGGTGCACGGCATCAACCTGTGCCAGCCGCTGGCGCCACCACAAATTGCCGAGCTGCGCCAGGTTTGGCTGGCGCACCAGGTGCTGGCCTTCCCCGACCAGCCGATGACGGTGGCCGACCTTGAGCGCTTTGCCACC
>JANMKO010000223.1:0-5598 GCA_031372085.1 Betaproteobacteria bacterium | reverse complement strand
TCGCGGCCCACCCGGGCGTTGAACTTCATCCGGCCGACCCGCGACAGGTCGTAGGTGTCTTCGTTGTAAAACAGCCGGCCAAACAGCGCCTGCACCGCGTCTTCGGTCGGCGGCTCGCCGGGCCGCATCATGCGGTAGATGGCCACGCGGGCCGCCAGTTCGTCTGCCGTTTCATCGGCCGCCAGCGTCTGGCTGATGTAAGCGCCCTGGTCCAGCTCGTTGGTAAACAGGCACTGCACGTCTTTGACGCCCGCCGTGCGCAATTTCTTGAGCAGCAACTCGGTCAACTCGTCGTTGGCCTTGGCAATGATCTCGCCGGTATCGGCGTCCACCATGTTGCGCGCCACGATGCGGCCCACCACATAGTCTTCGGGCACCGAGACAAACTGCGTGCCGTTGGTTTCCAACTGGCGCACATGGCGCGCGGTGATGCGCTTGTCTTTCTCGACCACCACCTTGCCGTCTTTGTCGGTGATGTCGAAGCGGGCCACTTCGCCCTTCAGGCGATCGGGCACAAACTCCATTTGCGCACCGGCATCCATCAGGCGGAAGCTGTCGAAATCAAAGAAATTGGCCAGGATGGCTTCGGGGTTCAAGCCAATGGCTTTGAGCAGAATCGTCACCGGCATCTTGCGGCGGCGGTCCACCCGGAAATACAGAATGTCTTTCGGGTCAAACTCAAAATCAAGCCACGAGCCGCGGTACGGAATGATGCGGGCCGAGAACAACAGCTTGCCCGAGCTGTGCGTCTTGCCCTTGTCATGCTCAAAAAACACGCCCGGTGAGCGGTGCAACTGGCTGACGATCACCCGCTCGGTGCCGTTGACGATGAACGAGCCGTAGTCGGTCATCAGCGGCACTTCGCCCATGTAGACCTCTTGCTCTTTGATCTCTTTGACCACCTTGGCCGGCGACGATTCACGGTCATAGATGATCATCTGCAACTTCGCGCGCACGGCGGCGGCGAAAGTCAAACCGCGCTGCTGGCACTCCCGCACGTCGAACGGCGGTTTTGCGATGTTGTACTCAATGAACTTCATCTCGACCATGTTGTTGTGTGACACGATCGGGAACGCAGACAAAAACGCCGCCTGCAAACCTTCGGGTTTGCGTTTGGACGGCGGCAGTTCTTTTTGCAGGAAGGCGACATAAGCCTCACGCTGCATGGTCAAAAGGTAAGGAACGTTCAAGACGTTCGCGCGCTTGCCGAAACTCTTGCGAATTCGCTTGCGCTCGGTGTAGCTGTAGGGGGTTGCTTGCGCCATGGAAACTCCGTTTCGATGCCATCAGCCAGGGCCCGGGCTGATGTTTCGTCGGCGACTGGCACCGGGCGCACGCCCACCCTCATCACAAGAGGGAGACGGCCCGAAGCTTGGTGGCTGGCCACTACCAGCCGCTGGCGGACAACCCCGGCGTTGCACCGGGGCCCGACCAAACTGGTTCTCTGCAGTCGGTTCAGAGAACACTTGAAAAAGCCCTCCAGGATAACCCGGATGGTTTTTTCAGGTGCCCTTCAGTAATTAAGCCCTGAAAAGCTGAAGGCTGGCAGGCCCGGAAGGCACCTGCCAGCCTTGCAAAACCGGCTGAATTACTTGATTTCGGCCTTGGCGCCGGCGTCCAGCAGCTTTTTAAGGGCGGCGTCGGCATCGGCCTTCGGAATCGCTTCCTTGACGGCCTTGGGTGCGCCATCCACCAGGTCTTTGGCTTCTTTCAGGCCCAGGCCGGTGAGTTCACGCACGGCCTTGATGACCTGCACCTTGTTGGCGCCGGCTTCAAGCAGCATGACGTTGAACTCGATCTGCTCTTCCACCACCGCAGCGGCAGCGCCACCACCGGCAGCCGGGGCGGCCATGGAAGCGGCGGACACGCCGAATTTCTCTTCGATGGCCTTGACCAGGTCGTTGAGTTCCATCACCGACATGCTGTCCATGGCGGACAGGAAGGCGTCTTTATCGAATGCCATTGGAGTTTCTCGATTCAAAAGATAGGTTGGGGGTCGTGATGCCGTGCATCAATCAGGCGGCAGCGGGTGCGTCGGCAGCGGGTGCAGCTTCGGTGGCCGATGCTGCGTCAGCGGCGGGTGCTGCGTCAGCGGCCGGTGCCGCGTCAGCAGCCGGTGCCGCGTCAGCGGCAGGTGCAGCTTCGGCGACCGGTGCCTTATCAGCGGCAGGCACGGGTTCTGCCTCAGCAACCGGCGCCGGAGCGGCGTCAGCAGCTGCCGTCACCTCCACCACCGCCGGCGCTGCCAACGCATTTTTCTCGGCCAGGGCCGCCAGCACCGCTGCAAATCGCTGGATCGGCGATTTGAGCAGGCCGGCGATCTGCGAGATCAGCACCTCACGGCTCGGGATCGCCGCCAGGGCCTTGACCCCGTTGGCATCCAGCGATTTACCGGCATACGCGCCACCGATGATGACCAGCTTGTCGTTGCTTTTGGCAAAGTCAGCGATGACCTTGGCTGCGGCAACAGCATCTGCGGAAAAGCCGTAAATCAGCGGGCCAGCCATGCTCTCCGATGCCACCTCGAACGGGGTTCCGGCCACGGCGCGGCGAGCCAGTGTGTTCTTCAGCACATGAAGATACACACCCTTCTCGCGCGCGTCGCGGCGCAGTTTGTTCAGGTGTTCAACGGTGAGGCCACGGTACTGGGCCAGCGCAAGGGTCTGGGACTTGGCAGCTTGCGCTGACACGTCCGCGACCACGGCCGCCTTCTCGTTGCGATTGAGACTCAAAGGTCTGCTCCTCACAAAATCGCGCCTTCGGGCCGATTGGGATTGCACCAAATCAACCCACCGGCGCACCGGGGTTGCAGCGACCAAACCCTCTGGCATCCGAATCAGCCCGGGATTTCGCCCGACCCATTCGTTTGTCCTTCAGGCGGGACCGCCATCTGCGCTGGCCCATCCATACCGCCGTCCGGCAGTATGGATGGATTAAGAAGCCGCGAGGCCTCGCCAACGGTCTTGGATGGCCCGCGCCGGGTTTGCACCCGGCATGGCCCACCAATTCAAAACCCCGACGCTAGACAGGCGCCGGGGTGAATAAAATCAGGCCGGCGTGGCGGTGAGCGATTGCATGTCCACCCGCACGCCCACGCCCATCGATGACGACACCGCCAATTTGCGCAAGTAAACCCCCTTGCTCGATGCCGGCTTGGCCTTGCTCAGCGCGTCCAGCAATGCGGCCAGATTGCCCTTGAGTTTGTCGGAATCAAATGAGCGACGGCCAATCGTGCCGTGGATGATGCCGCCCTTGTCCACCCGAAACTGCACCTGGCCGGCCTTGGCATTGCGCACCGCCTGGGCCACATCGGGCGTCACCGTGCCCACCTTCGGGTTGGGCATCAGGCCGCGCGGGCCCAGTATCTGGCCCAAGGTGCCGACGACGCGCATCGTGTCGGGCGAGGCAATCACCACATCAAAGTCGAGCTTGCCAGCCTTGATCTCAGCCGCCAGGTCGTCCATGCCGACGATGTCGGCGCCGGCAGCGCGGGCTTCATCGGCCTTGGCGCCCTGGGCAAACACGGCCACGCGCTTGGTCTTGCCGGTGCCATTGGGCAGCACCACGGCGCCACGCACCACTTGGTCAGATTTCTTGGCGTCAATGCCAAGCTGCACCGCCACGTCGATAGATTCATCGAATTTGGCGACGGCGCATTCTTTGACGATCACGATGGCATCGTCAAAGGTATAGAGCTTGAGCGAATCGACTTTGCCGACGGTCGCTTTTTGGCGTTTGGTGAGTTTGGACATGTCAGACCCCTTCCACCGTGATGCCCATCGAACGGGCTGAACCTGCAATCGTGCGCACAGCGGCGTCCATATCGGCGCCAGTCAGATCCTTGATCTTGATCTTGGCAATCTCTTCAAGCTGGGCGCGGGTGATCTTGCCCACCTTCTCGAGGTGCGGCTTGCCAGAGCCCTTGTCGATCTTGATGGCCTTCTTCAGCAGCACGCTCGCGGGCGGCGACTTGAGCACGAAGGTGAATGATTTGTCGGCATAAGCGGTGATCACCACCGGCAGCTTCAAACCAGGCTCGATGCCCTGGGTCTGGGCGTTGAACGCCTTGCAGAACTCCATGATGTTCAAGCCGCGCTGGCCGAGCGCCGGGCCGATGGGGGGCGAAGGATTGGCCTTGCCCGCCGGTACTTGCAGCTTGATAAAGCCGACGATTTTCTTTGCCATGTATGGCTCCTTGTCGAGTGCAAACGCCTGCGGAAGTCAATCCGCGCAGCTCCTCGTTTCGTCGCAGCCCGTTGCTTGATTGGCAGATGGCGCCGGGCCGCACCACATCACCTGCCGCTAAAAACTCAAACTTTGGCTTCGACCCGGCGGGCCTCAGCCGAGGTCTGACGAACCCAGCTCGTCAGACCTTCTCGACCTGCGCAAAATCCAGCTCAACGCCAGTGGCGCGGCCAAATATCGTCACCGACACCTTGACCTTGGATTTTTCGTAGTTCACGTCTTCCACCGCACCATTGAAATCGGTGAACGGGCCTTCTTTGACCCGCACCAACTCGCCGATCATCCATTCAACCTTGGGCCGCGGCTTTTCCAGACCTTCCTGCATCTGGTTGACGATTTTCATCACCTCGGCTTCGGAGATGGGCGACGGCCGGTTTTTGGCGCCCCCCACAAACCCGGTCACTTTGCTGGTGTGCTTGACCAGATGCCAGGATTCATCATCCATCAACATTTCGACCAGCACATATCCCGGAAAGAAGCGGCGCTCGGTAACCGATTTTTTGCCGTTTTTCAGCTCGATCACTTCTTCAGTCGGCACCAGGATGCGGCCGAATTTTCCGTGCATGCCGGCACGCTCGATACGCTCGCGGATATTTCGCTCAACCGCTTTCTCCATGCCGGAATAAGCATGCACCACATACCAACGCAGCGGAGAAACTGGTGCCGCTACAACGGCAGGCACGTCAGCAACCGCGGCGCTTTCGGGGATCAATTCGCTCATGGCAACTACCTTTTAGCGCTTCCAGCCCAGGACCAGGTCGTACAGCACCCATTCCAGCGTCTTGTCCGTCAGGAACAGGAACAACGCCATCACGATGACAAATGCAAACACATAACCCGTCATCTGCATCGCTTCTTTGCGCGCCGGCCAAACCACTTTCTTGGTTTCCCGGATCGAATCCCGCCCAAAAGCAATCAACTGCTTGCCAGGTTCGGAGGTGAAGAAAGTGGCCACCGCCGCCGCCAGCAATACCAGCAACACCAGCACCCGCAGCCAGAGATCCTGCTTGCTCAGCAAATAGTAGGCGGCGACGCCGCCAACCAGCAAAACGCCGGCCGCAACCAGTTTGGCTTTGTCGACGCCGGTAGAAACTGTTTCAACTTGGATATTGGTGGCCATTTGTTTGATATCTTGCGCCCACCAGCAGCAACGGCCCGACGGGCTGTTGGGAGCCTGCGGGCCGAGCCGGGTCGGGCCTGAATCTGAAGCGGTCTTGGTGAATCGCCGTCAGCGTGGTTCGTGCTTGGCAGGGGCAGAGGGAATCGAACCCCCAACCTTCGGTTTTGGAGACCGACGCTCTGCCAATTGAGCTATGCCCCTGCAGCCAGAACCTGATTTAACTTCGGTACTTA
>JANMKO010000487.1:0-2609 GCA_031372085.1 Betaproteobacteria bacterium | reverse complement strand
GGGGCTGGCACCACGGTGGCATCAGCGGTGCTGCGCGGCCGCCGCGGTTGCGGCGCAGAGAAACTGGCCGAGTATGCGCAATTTGCCCGCGACCGGGCCCGTCAGGCAATGCAAGGCACGTTGCCGGTGCGTGCCATGAACACGCCGGTGTATGACGCGGCCAAGGCGGGCAAGGCGCTGACCTCGGCAGCCTGGGGCGCGCCGGTTTATCCGGGCCCGTGGCGCCAGGCCAGCTTGGTTGAAGAAACCCAGCCCGCAGGCTGGGCAGTGGAATGAAGATCGTCAAAACCTATTCGCATCTCAATGGGCTGGAATACCTGCTGGTGCACAAGAAAGCGCTTTGGGCCGAGGTGGAGCGGGTCATCGACGGCATTGACGCTGCCAAATGCATGACCAAAGTCAGCCAAGAGGCCCGGATGCAGGGGCAAATGAAGTTCAGCCCGAAAGACTTGAACCGTGAATTTGATGACCGGCTCGGCAAATTGAACTGGGCAGAGCGGCGGGTCACTTATTGGGTGACTGGCGACGAGCGCGTGATTCGCCGCACTTTGCCGATGCCGGCCGACGATCAAAAGGCGGCCATTCTGGCATCGGGCAACACGCCGATCATGAGCTACAACCAGACCGATTTTGTCAAAGACCGCGTGGCAATTGAAGTGCAGTTTGGCAAGTATGCGTTTGTGGCCTACGATCTGTTTGTCAAGCACCTGGCATTTTATGTGCGTGATGAAATTGATGTGGGCATCGAAATACTGCCGATGAAGGCCATGCAGGCTGAAATGTCGTCGGGCCCCGGGTACTACGAGGGCGAGTTGTACAACGTCATTCGCAACGGGCGCGGTGTGCCTGGCGTGCCGTTGGTGATTGTTGGCGTGGCGCCGTAATCCGCTGACGACGTTCTGAACGCTGTCAGCCGCCTGTCAAGTACGCCGTGCTACATTCAAAGCCATGCGTTCACCGGTCTTCTTTTTTGCAAGCTTTTGGTTCTCGCCCCTGACCGGCGGCTTGACAGGCAATCCCGCGTAAGCACCTTCAAACGCAGCGACCCGAACAAAGCAACCGCCGGCAGCCCCGGCGGTTTTTTTACGCCCACCACCGCCCCCCATCCCGCCGCAGGAGCAAACCATGGCCCCGTTATCCCCCCCGCAACCCGCTGGCACCGAGCCGAACCACGGCTATTCGCTGAGTGAAAAAACCAGCGAGACCGATGACCAGCGCATCGAGGAGGTGACGCCGCTGCCGCCACCCGAGCACTTGATCCGCTTTTTCCCGATTGCCGGCACGCCGGTTGAAACCCTGGTCGGCGATACCCGCCGCCACGTGCGCCGCATCCTGGACGGCCAGGACGACCGGCTGCTGGTGGTGATCGGGCCGTGCTCGATCCACGACCCGGCCGCCGCGCTGGACTACGCCCGGCGGCTGAAAGTGCAGCGCGACCAATACGCCGGCACGCTGGAGATCGTGATGCGGGTGTACTTTGAGAAACCGCGCACCACCGTGGGCTGGAAGGGCCTGATCAACGACCCGTATCTGGACGAGAGCTTCCGCATCCACGAGGGGCTGCGCATTGCGCGCCAGTTGTTGGTGGATATCAACCGGCTGGGCATGCCGGCCGGCAGTGAGTTTCTCGACGTGATCTCACCGCAGTACATCGGGGATTTGATCAGCTGGGGCGCGATCGGTGCCCGCACCACCGAATCGCAGGTGCACCGGGAGCTGGCGTCGGGCCTGAGCGCGCCCATCGGCTTCAAGAACGGCACCGACGGCAATTTGAAGATCGCCACCGACGCGATCCAGGCCGCGTCGCGCGCCCACCACTTCTTGAGCGTGCACAAGAATGGCCAGGTGGCCATCGTGCAGACCAAGGGCAACAAGGATTGCCATGTGATCCTGCGCGGCGGCAAGGCGCCCAACTACGACGCCGCCAGCGTGGCCGCCGCCTGCGCCGAGCTGGCGGCCGCCAAGCTGCCGGCGCAGTTGATGGTCGATTGCAGCCATGCCAACAGCAGCAAGCAGCACCAGCGGCAGATCGACGTGGCGCGCGACATCGGCGGGCAACTGGCCGCCGGCAGCCGCAGCATCATCGGCGTGATGGTGGAAAGCCATTTGCTGGCCGGCGCGCAAAAGTTCAACGCCGGCAGTGACGACCCGGCCAAACTGGCCTACGGCCAGAGCATCACCGATGCCTGCATCGGTTGGGACGACTCACTCGCCGTGCTGGACGGTTTGAGCGTTGCCGTGCAGCAACGTCGCCAAGCGTGATGAAGTGCGGGCCCCGGATTGAGGGGGGCTGTCAGCTTCGCAACCGGTTGCAGCGTTAATCTGTTGCAAACGTGAGCTTCGACATGACCGCCCTGACCCAACCCCCCGCACCGGCGCTGAGCCTGGTGACGATCATCGACTTCAAATGGCTGATGGCCGGCGACGGCCACCGGGTGCATGTGGAGCGCCTGCAAGACGACCGGGACTACGCCTGCACCTGCCTGGCGCTGGGCGCGGCTTCTCGCATCGGTGTGCTGCGCGATTGCACCCGCAAGCTGGCGGGCGCGTTGCAGATCGCGTTGCCCGGCGGCTGAGCCTGCGGCCGCTACCCGGCCCCTACCCGGCCC
>JANMKO010000481.1:0-1907 GCA_031372085.1 Betaproteobacteria bacterium | reverse complement strand
GCGGCGGCGCCGGCAGGCGTCAGAGCAGACCTTGACCTCGGCCCAGTTCTTGGCCCAGGCGCTGCGCCACACCATCTCGCGCCCGCAGGCCACGCACAGCTTGCGTGGCAGCGCTTGCTTGTTGCCTTTGAACCCGGTCTGCATTGCCATTGGCAAGATTGTCGTGTGCCGCCGCTGCTGACAAGCACGCTGCCAGCAGCCCCCCGTCAGCAGGCAAGGCTGGTGCGATGCAGATCGAGGACAGGCGCTCACCACCTGCATCGCCCACCCGGCATTCAAGGGGCTCGGTATCCCGGTGGCCCACACCGATGGCCAACACATCTGCACGGCCGCCCGGTCAGCGCAGCGAGTCGTAGACTGCCGCCCGCCGCGTTTTCAAGGCGTGCCGGCGGCCTGGTGCCCGGTTGGCGGGTCTGTACCGATGCCGGCCGGGCGCGCCGCCCGGAAATGCCACCACGGCAGCGCCTGCACCAGCGACAGCACCTGGCCGCTGCGCGCCGGGGCGTAGCCGGGCAGGCCCTGCAGCAGCCCGGGCCAGGCCGGGCTTTCCAGCGCCTGGCGCAACTTGCGCACCGCCGGGTGGTCGAGTGCATCCTTCAAACACACCAGGTAGTAGTCCTCGGCGATCAGCGGGATGAAGTCGAGGCCAAATTGCGCGGCCGCCGCCTCGATGCCCGGCCCGACATCGCCCAGCCCGCTGGCCAGCGCCGCCGCCACCGCCAGATGGCTGTCTTCGGGCGGCTCAAAGTAACCCGGCACGCTGGCCGGGTTGATGGCCTGCTCGGCCAGCAGGTGGTCCATCAGCAGCCGGGTGCCCGAGCCGGGCTGGCGGTTGACAAAGCGCAGGCCGGCGCCGCCGCTCGCGGGGTGCGCCAGATCGGCCAAGTCAGCCAGGCCGCGCAGGCCGAGTGGATTGCCCGGCCGCACCATCAGGCCCTGGGTGCGGCGCAGGCAGCCGATCAGCTTGTGCACACCGGGTTTGAGCAGCGGCTTCATGGCCCGGGCAAACGGCGTGCTGCCGCCACCGGCGTCCACCGGACTGCGCCACGGCGGCACATGGAAGCCCGCCACCAGGCAGCGGCCCTGGGCCAGCGCGCGCAGCGCGTCCAGGCTGCCGGCAAAGCGCAGCGCGATGTGCAGGCCGTGCGCGCTGCTGGCCAGCGCTTGCAGCCGCGGCAGCGCCAGGTCGTGGCTGGCAAACAGCGTGAGCACATGCTGGCTGCCGTCCAGCGCGTCGGCCAGCACCCGCTCCAATTCGGCGCGCAGCGCCTCGATGTGCGGTGTCAGCCGGGTGCGGGCGCGGGTCTCGGCCCACAGCAGGCGGTCGGCAAACGGCGTCAGCCGGGCCGGCTGGCCTTGCGACCAGGTGACCAGCGGCTCACCCATCACCGCTTGCCAGTGCTTGAGCTGGCCCCAGGTGTGGCGGTAGCTGGCGCCCAGCGCCTTGGCGGCATGCTGGATCGAGCCGTGCTCATGCACGGCGCTGAGCAGATCGAACAGCGGGTTGTGCAGCGTGGCGCCGCGCTGGCCGTCGGTCTCGAAGCGGTACTGCAGGTGGACACCGCGGGCCTTCATGGCGCCGGATCAAGTACCAGTTGGGTCTGGGTGACCACCGCGCACAGCTTGCCGTCGGCGTTGCGGATGGTGGTCTGCCAGACCTGGGTGGTGCGGCCGCGGTGCAGCGCCACGCACTCGGCGTTGATGAGGGTGCCCACCTTGGCCGAGCCGATGAACTTGGTGCTCGAATCGGTGGTGGTGGTGCGCTGGCCCGCCGGCAGGGTGAGCACCGTGCCCACCGCGCCCAGCGTGTCGGCAAAGGCCATGTACGCGCCGCCGTGCAGGATGCCGCCAGCGGTGCACAGGTCGGGCCGCACCGGCAACTCGGCGGTGACGCGGTCAGCGGCCAA
>JANMKO010000474.1:0-6995 GCA_031372085.1 Betaproteobacteria bacterium | reverse complement strand
CGGCTCCAACCAGCACAAGCAGCACTGACCTGGTCCCCTTCCCCAACAACCCAGACCCAGAGAGGAAAACCATGAACGCCCGATTGACCCGCCGTTCCGTCGCCACGCAATGTGTGCTTGCACTGGCACTCATCGTCGTCGCCCACACCGTCATGGCCGCAGGCCAGCATGCCGACGACCATGGTGAATCCACCATCGGCGAACCCGGCAAAGCGTCCAGCGTGACCCGCACCGTCAAGATCGACATGAGCGATGCCATGCGCTACAGGCCGGCCAGCATCGACGCCAAACAAGGCGAGACGATCCGCTTCGTGATCAGCAACTCGGGGAAGGTCAAGCACGAACTGGTGCTGGGTACCGAGAAGAACCTGAAAGAGCACTACGAAGTGATGAAAAAGTTCCCAGCCATGGAACACGACGATCCAAACATGGTGACCGTCGCCCCCGGCAAGACCGGTGAGGTGATCTGGAAGTTCACCAAGGCTGGCAAGATCGATTTCGCCTGCCTGCAGCCAGGCCACTACGACGCCGGTATGAAGGGCGCCGTGGCGGTGGTGGCCAGCAAGGCTCCCGCCAAGGGAGATGGCCATGGCAACCACAAGCATTGAGTTGCGGCGCCGCCGCGGGTTGGCGCTGCCGCTCTGGCTGGCCGTTCCAGCGGCCTGGGCACGACCGGACGGCAACACCGCAGTCCGGCAACGGCTGGGCGTGCCAATCCGCTTCGGTTCATGCCATACGGCCACCGTCGGCTATGCCATCGAAGGCCATGTGCCGGCGCGCGAGATTCACCGCTTGCTCAAGCATCGACCCGCCGGGATCGGCCTCGCCGTGCCGGCGATGCCGGCAGGTTCACGGGGCATGGATGGCCCCGCCTGTGGGCAACGCAAAGACCCCTACGACGCAACTCTCATCGCCAAAGACGGCAGCACCACCACTTACCAACGCGACTGACAGGAATGCACACCATGAAGAGCCTTAAGAAACTCACCGCTGCGGCCACCACCGCATTTGTCTTCACCCTGGCACCTGCGGTCCAGGCGCAAACGATGATGGACGGGCTGAAGACGGCCCAGGTGACAACCGCAACGACAGCAGCACCCGACATGACCGACGGCGAAGTGCGCAAGATCGACATGGAAGCCGGCAAGCTCACGCTCAAGCATGGCGAGATCAAGAACCTCGACATGCCTGGCATGACGATGGTTTTTGTGGTCAAGGACAAGGCCATGCTCGACAAGCTGAAAGCCGGTGACAAGATCAAGTTCAAGGCCATCAACGACGCTGGCAAGCTCACGGTGACCGACATCCAGCCGGTGCGTTGAACGCGGGCGCTGCGCCATAGCGTCAAACACGGCACGTTCCCCGCAAGAACTCCCCACCTGGGGATGGCTCTTCGCTGGCGCTGCCATCGCCAACGAGGCGCATCGCGGTGGGCTGACGCTTGCACCCGGCCTGTTTGTGTCCGCTGTCGCGATGGTGATACTGTGGGCCGGTGGGCGGCTCGCCAACCAAGTGGCGTCGGCTCGGCTGCATGCCGGCAGCAGGTAGCGCTGGGTAATGGCCAATAGCATGGCACGAGCGCCTGCTGTTGCCGATGATCGCGGCGTTGGCCATGCATCTGAGGTCGACGCCGGTCATCGCCAGTGCAATGTGTTTGCGCGGAGGAAATCATGAAGGAATCTCGGCCCGTCAACCCATTCGGACGCGCAGCCCAGACACCCGTTCTGGTGCTGGCGGCCATTGCCACAGGCGTCTTGACCAGTGCCCGGGCCGATGTGGTGGACATCGCTTGGGACACCAACGGACGCTTCGAGCGCAGCCTGAATGTGGCCCCAGCCAAATTCGCAGAAGTCTGCGGCAAACTGTCGGCCGGCCAGAAGGTGCGCTGGGACTTCAAGTCTTCCACACCGCTGGACTTCAACGTGCATTACCACGTCGGCAAGGACGTGGTGTTCCCGTCGAAGCTGACCGCTGTCGCTGCCGCCAAGGACGTTCTGGACACGAAAGTCGACCAGGACTACTGCTGGATGTGGGTTAACAAATCCACATCACCTGCGACGGTCACGGTGACGCTGCACCGCTGATGCCGGCGCCCGGCCCGAGCCCTTGCCACGCGATCAACGTGGCACCCGAGATGGGCATGACTTCTGCAGTGAGCCGTCGCACGCACGCAGTGCATTGCTCATGAAGATGCCTCACTGTCAGCGCGCTTGTCAGTGCGTTTGTCAGTGCGCTCGCCAGGACGCGGATGGCGCGCGATGGATGCCGCCGCAGCCGCCAACCACCAGCGCGGTCGCGTCACCAAGAGCCCCAACATCAAAAGCAGTGGCAGCGTCAACCAGCCGAAGCTGAGATGGGCCTGAGCACCAAAAAGCCAGCCGCCCGCAGCCGAGCCGAGTGTCTGACCGAAGCCGGACGCCGCCGCCAACCCGCCCATCACGGCGCCCAGCCTTTGAGGTGAAGCGCCCGCGGCCAGATAGGCGATGACGGGCAACACCAGGCCGGTGCCGGCCGACGTGAGACTGACGCCCAGGTACATCCAGGCGTCGGCGCGTTGCGCTGCCAGCACCGCCAAGCCGATGACTGCCAGCAGCAGGCCCGCGCCTATCAGGATGCGAGCCGCGACTTTTTCCAGCAGCGATGTGACGAACAGCAGCGCATTGACCAGCAACATCACCAGGCTGCACTCGGCGAGCATGATCGCTGCCTGGCGAGAGGACTGTCCAGAAGACTGCTGCCCTTGCAGCACGATGCCCAGTTCGAAGCCAGCCAGTACGAACATCACCATCCCGCTCAGCCACAACAGGGCCGCTGGCCGACCTTGGACGGAACTCGCGGGCGTGTCTTGAACCCCCATGCGGGCGTCAAGTGACGCAGGCAGTGTCCCGGCCAGTCCGATCATCATCAACCCGCCAAGCAAAGCCGACAGCACCAGCGCCACCTGCGCTGGCATCGCTGGCGAAAGCGCAGAAGAACGCGCACCCTCAGCCAACCACGGCCCGACACCGCTGGCTGCTGCGCTCAACGCCGGGCCGAACAGGAATCCCAGCAGTGACATCGCGCCCAACCATGCGAACCGCCGGGCGCGTTGTTTCTCGGGCGTGTGTTCTGCGACCAGCGCTGCGACCACCGGGACGACGGCCGCAACGAAAAAACCGGTCGTGGCCCGCAGCGTGTAGAGGCCCCACAGACTGGCCACCGCCGGGATCAGCAAGAGCAGCAGGCTGGCAACGTAGCCGACCAGCCCGAGCATCAGGATTCGTCCCCGACCGACCCGATCGGAGACAACGCCCCACAAAGGCGCCCCAACCAGGACGCCGGCTGCGTATACGCCGCTGAGAAAGCCGACGTGACGGCCGACTTCGTTGGCGTTGGCGCCGGGCATCATCGAGGCCAGCCAACCCGGCAGCACCGGTAAGAGCGCCCCATAGCCGGCCGAGACGATGAAGACAGATCCCGCCAGCCATGCCACCTGCGCCAGCCGCAGTCCGGCCGGTTCGGTCGCCTTGCCTGATCGCCTTCGTTGACCGGCGGCGTTCGCCTGTGTCATGTATGCATGCCCGGCCCACCCCAACGCCGGGCGAGAGCGTTGTGGATGGGCACGAACACGAGTCCGACGTAGGCCCCGTAGAGAAAACTCTCGACCAAGCCCAGGCAGAAGCCCCAGAAGGTCAGCCACTTGAACGCCGGCAAGACCATCTCCAGAAACGGTGCCATGTGCAAGCTCGGCGGCACGACCAAGCCATAGATCACGCACAGCACGAAGCTGATGGCGGTGAAGAGCCCGAGCGACCAGCTCACGACCTTGATGTTCAGCATTGGTTTTGCTCCTCTTGGTATTGCCATTGGTTCTGATGCGCCGACGTGCAACCCTTCAGTGCTGATGGCCGCCTGCCTTGTTGTTCGCGGCACGGCCCTGCGCACCCTCTGTTTCGCTCCCGTCCCCGCCTGGTCGACGATCACCTCCATCATGACCGCCATGCCCCCCGTGGCCGCCACGCCCCCCGTGGCCGAACAGGTGCATCGCGACGAAGGCGATGAAGGTCAGGATCCAGAACCAGTTCTCCGTGAACCACGTCATGGCACTTCTCCTTTGGGGGTGGCGACAAGTGCCTTCACGGCACCATGCTGATGCCGTTGGGGCCCTTGCCCACCGCCACCGTGGCGACGACCTTGCGTTTGGCGATGTCGATGACCGACACGGTGTTCGCATACGTGTTGCTCACGAAGGCACGGCGTCCCTCTCGGTCGATCACCACGCCGTGCGCGCCAGCGCCAGTCTTGATCGTCGCCACCACTTTGAGCGCCGCGATGTCAATCACGCTCACTGTGCTGCCGGGTTTCTTCGGCGTGCCCTGGTTCGCAACCAGAACGAGCGCGCCGTCGGGCGTCGCGTACAACTGGATCGGTACTGCCCCGACCCCCAACTTGCGAATCACTTTGCGGCTCACCGGGTCGATCAGCGCGACCTGGTTCTCCTCTGACAGGGACACAAAGCCGAACCGGCCATCGCCTGTGAAGCCCACCTGCGCCGGGCCCTTGCCTACTGCAATCGCGGCAATCTGCTTTCGGCTCGCGGTATCGATCACCGACACCGTGCCGCCCTTGAGGTTGGCGACCCAGACCTGCTTGCCGTCCGGGCTGATCCGCAGGCCGTGTGGTGATGCACCGACCGCGATCACTTCAACCACCCGCTGCGCTGCGGTATCTACCACACTGACGGTGTTGTCGCCGCCATTGGTGATGTAGGCGGTGCGTCCATCGCTCACCACAACCACATGGGCCGGATGCCGGCCAACCGGCACCTTCGCGACCACCGTGTCGGTGGCGGTATTGATCGCCCAAACTGCCCCGACCTTGGCTCCGGCACCCGACATCGCTTCGTGCTCGGACTTCGACATTTGCTCGGCAGGCAGCTTCTCAGCCGCCTTGCCCGGCTCGCCGTTGTTGGTGACCCAGACCCACTTTCCATCGGGCGAAACTTGCACGTTGTGCGGGCCCTGGCCCACCGGGATGCTTGCGACTTTCTTGAAGCTTGCTGAGTCGATGACGCTGACTGTGTTCGCACCTTCATCGGCCACGTAGACTTTCGCAGTCGCGGCGAACGCCGATCCGGCCGCCGCCAGCAAAGCCATCTGGGTGAAGGCAAGCGCGCGTCTAATTTGTTGGGGGTGCATGACAATGACTTCCTGAAGCAAATTGAAGGGTCGCCGCATAGAGATCGTTTTCCACCCTCTATGGTGTGGCTGGGGCCGTTTCACCGTACGGACATCGTCTCGTCTGCCTTGCTTGCCGGTTGCGCCCCATCTGGCACCTGGGCTCTGACGTTCTCGTGCACATCAACCCGCGTTGGATTGCTCGCCTCAAGAATCGCCTTGGACTTCACCATTTCGTCCGCAGAGCCATGGGCAACGACGAGAAATCCATCCGTCTTGACGGCCTGCTCGTACTCGATCACGCTGTCCTTCGGAATGCCGATGCTGAAGAGGGCTGCCCCCAGTGCGCTCAAGCCCCCGAACAAGATGGCACCTTCGACCGCAGCAACGACCATCGCGGCCAGGTGGCCCAGCACCATCACAGGGCCGACCATGGGAATGGTCAGGAAAATGCCGCCGAAGAACAGGCTCCAGAGGCCGCCCCAGAAGGCGCCGTTCTTGCCCCAGAACTTGATCCGGTCGCCCATGTTGTAGAAGCCGACCACTTTCTCTTCGGAGTGAAAGCCCTGCCCGACGATGCTGTAGTGCGTCATGTCGAAGCCGCCGGTGGCGAGTTTTCGGACGGCCTCTTCGGCATCCTGATGGCGCGTGAAGACGGCGACCACGGCGTTCTGGTGAGTTGCTGTGTGTTCCATGATGTGTTCCTGATCTGCAAAGTTGGTTGCGTTGTTGAGTGCAGGTCATCTCGGGCCGTCTCGGCCCATTGCCGGCCACCACCTACCTTCGGGTCGATGCTCTACAGCACCACCGGCTTGTTCGGTAGTTCATTGCTGTCGTGGCTGTCAGAAGGGAAGTGCTGCTTCAAGTGCCGCGTCACGGCCTGCACGCCGCTCACCACCCCACCCTCGAAGTTCGACTGCCTGAAGGCGGCTTCCATCTGGCGGCAGACCTTGCTCCACTCCTGGGCTTCCACCTTGGCGTGGATGCCACGGTCGGCGACGATCTCCACGGCCTTGTCCGCGAGCAGCAAGTAGATCAGCACGCCGGTGTTGTGCTGTGTGTCCCAGACGCGCAGTTGGGAGAAAAGCTCGATCGCACGCTGTCGGGCAGACTGCCCCTTGAACAACGGCCTCCCGTCCAGTCCCCCTTCGACCGCGAAGCGGATCTCGCCGACGTGCTCGGCCTCGCTGGCCTTTATGGCCGCTTCGATCCTGTTCAAGGTGCTTCGGCCGAAACGCCGATTCACCTGTCCGTCAGTCAACAGCAGGTGGCGCGCGATGCGTTTGATGTTCATGGCTACCACCTTCCCGACGCACCGCCGCCGCCAAAGCCGCCACCGCCGCCGCTGAAGCCACCGCCATGACCACCGCCACCCCGGCCGCCGCCGTAGTAGCCGCCAAGGCCGCGCCCCAGCATGCCGCCGCCGAGCAAGGTGACGACCAACGCGACCACACCGGCCACCAACGCCATCGAGATGGCGCCAACGACAAACCATGCGATCACCGCGACAACACCGCCCGTGACCAATGAGCCAGGCACTTTGCCTAGCGTTGCGCGCAGCACACCGCCCACCGCGAGCGCCAAGATGAATAGCATGGGCGCGTATTGCTGCACATCGCCAATGTTGCCGATCCCCTGGCTCGGCCCGGCGCTGGGCGCGGGCAAGGGCTCGCCGTCAACGACGCGGATGATCTGCTTGACCCCCGCCGTGATGCCGCCATAGAAGTCCTGGCCCTTGAATCGCGGCAGGATGGTTTCGCTGATGATGCGGTTGCTGGTGAGGTCGCCAAGCGCCCCCTCCAGGCCGTACCCCACCTCGATGCGCATCGCGCGGTCGTT
>JANMKO010000457.1:0-1662 GCA_031372085.1 Betaproteobacteria bacterium | reverse complement strand
CGGCCGGGTTGCCGGCGATCACCGAGAACTCGGCAAACTCACCGCGCAGCACGCTGCCAGCGCGCACGATGCAGCCCCGGCCCAGCCGGCTGCCGGCCTCGATCAGGCTGTGCGGGCCGATGAAGCAATACGGCCCGATCTGCACCGCGCCGGCCACCCAGCCAGGTTTCGGGTGCGCAGCATCGACCGACCCATCGGCGTAAGCCCGGCCCAGCAAGCGCTGCGCCCGGTGCGAGCTGTGCGTGACGATGCTCACATGGTGGGTGATCTGCACGCCCTCGCCCACGGTGATGCCGCCGCTGGCCTCGATGAAGTTGAACGGGCCGATGTAGACATGGTCGGCCAGCACCAGCCGGTCGGCATGCTCGATGCAGGTGGACGGCGCGATGCGGGTGTGCGGCCAATAGTGGCCGGCCGAGGTCTCGCCAAACACCACCCGGTGCAGCAGCGCGTGGGCCAGCCGGCGGCGCCAGCGGTTGAACAGGCCGCGCCAGGCGCCGGTCGTCTTGACGGGGCTGTCCGGGTGGGTCATCGCACGCCCGGCACGGGTGCGGCGCTGGCCGTGCCTGCCCCCGGTGCGGCGCTGGCCGTGCCAGCCGGCGGCGCTGCGGCGGCCGGCGCCGGGGGCGCAGCCGGCGCCAGCGGCCAGGTGGCCAGCCGGCTGAAATACCAGCCAAAGTAGGCCAGCATCACCAGCGACACCGCCCAGCCCGCCGCTGCCAGCCCGCCAAAGGCCAGGCCCAGCGCCAGCGCGGCCACAAACAGCGCCTGGCCGACAAGCGCCAGCTTCAACGCCCAGGCCTGCGCCTGCCAGGCCATCGTCACCACCCCCAGCGGCGACGCCACAAAATGCAGGCCGATGTAGAGCGCCAGCGCCCGGGCCAGATCACCCGCCGGGGCCCAGGCCGGCCCGAAGGCCCAGGCAAACAAACCTGGCCCCAGCCACCACAGGCCGGCCACCAGCGGCGCGGCCAGCAGCGCCAGCAGCACCATCGTGCGCCGCACCAGCGCCCGGCCGGCGTCGGTGCAGCCGGTGCCGGCGGCGACGGTTTGCGCCGCAGGCGTCAGCAACTTCGGGTACAGCACCTGCGCCACCGCGCCGCCCACCAGCGTGGCCGGCGCCTTCAGGTAGCGCAGCGCCAGGCCCCAGGCACCGGCCGCCGCCGGGCCCAAGCTGGCGGCAATCAATGCAATGGCCAGCGTGTCTTGCAGCGCGCCCAGAAACGCATGCGGCGTGTTGAGCAGCGGAAAGCTGCGGTGCGCCCGGGCAGCGGCCCACCAGCGGGCGCGTGGTGCATTGGCCGGGCCGGGCCAGCCCAGTGCCAGCAGCGCGGCCAGCGCGGCGGCTATCGGCGCGGCGATCAATGCCGTCACGCTGAGCAGGTTGGCCGTGCCCATCGCACCGGCGCCGCCGGCCAGGCTGGCCGCGCCCGTGCCAGCCACAGCGGGGGCATCGCCGGACACGCCGGACAGGCTGGCCGCGCCCGCGCCAGCCACAGCGGGAGCATCGCCGGACACGCCGGACACGCTGGCCGCGCCCGCGCCAGCCACAGCGAAGGCATCGCCAGGCAAGCCAGGCACGCCAGGCAAGCCAGGCAAGCCAGACACGCCAGACACGCCAGAAACACCAGCCATGCCAGCCACGCCGGTGCCACCGATCAT
>JANMKO010000442.1:0-2941 GCA_031372085.1 Betaproteobacteria bacterium | reverse complement strand
CGGCGTTTTCTTCTTCCACCCGGCCGCGCCGGCAAGCCGGCTCACAAGGCCGGTCACAGGTTCGGCCCAGCACGCCAGGGAAGACGTTGGACACCCAGTTGACCATGTAGGCATCGTCGTAACGGCCCTGCGCGATCAGCCGGATGTACTCGGGCACGGGGGTGTGCGCGGGGCACGCCCATTGGCAATCAACGACCTTGTGGAAGTAATCCGGGTCGGCCACATCGGTGGGGTGCACGGGGACGGTCTCCAGGTTTGAAGCGTGCGCTGGCCATTGCAGCATTTGCAAAGTCATCACGCCCCGACAGGGCTGACGGACCCTGCCGGGCGCTTCTGGTGGTGCCGCGCAGTCTACGGCGGCAGCGCAGCGCATTGACAGCGGGGCCACCTGCGCTGGCCGGGCTGCAACCCAGCCCGCAGCGCATCACGCCAAGTGCGTCACACCCGGCGCGTCACATGAAACGTGTCACACCAAACACGTCACACCAAGCGCGTCACCTTGACCAGACCTTCCACCTTGCGGCCTTTGCGCGCCCGCTTGCCCAGGTGGCTGGCCAGCGCGGCGCTGCGCAAGACCTCGTCTTTGGCCTTGCCGCCCCGGCCGCTGCCCAGCACCGTCAGCACATCGGCGCAGGTGGTCACCGAAATCAGCGGTGCGTTGGCGTCCACATCCATCAAGGTCAAGCCCTTGCCGCCACCGGCCTGGCGTTTGATCTCGTCCAGCGCAAATACCAGCAGCCGGCCGTCTTGCGCCAGGCAGGCCACCTGGCTGTGGTGGCGCGGCACCACCACCGGCGGCAGCAGTTTTTCACCATCGGCCAGCGTCAAAAAGGCCTTGCCGGCTTTGTTGCGGCCGTGCATGTCGCCGGCCTGGGCCAGCAGACCAAAACCGCCGCTGTTGGCCAGCAGCAGCAGGGTCTCGGCGGGCCCGGCAAAGTAATGCGCCAGTTGGGTACCGGGCTCCAGATCGATCAGGCTGGTGACGGGCAAGCCATCGCCCCGTCCGCCCGGCAGCGCGGCGATCACCACCGTATAGACCCGGCCGTTGCCCTTGGCCGCCGTGCCAAACACCAGCAAGGTGTCGATGCTGCGGCAGGCAAACGTGCCGTACAGCGCATCACCGGCCTTGAACTGCAAGGCAGCCCCGTCCACCTCATGACCTTTGAGCGCGCGCACCCAGCCCTTTTGGCTGACCACCACCGTGACCGGCTCATCGACCACCCGTATCTCGGCCAGCGCCCGCTTCTCGGCCTGGATCAAGCTGCGGCGCTCGTCGCCGTGGGCCTTGGTATCGGCCTCGATCTCGCGGATCAGCAGGCGTTTGAGCGAAGCCGGGTTGGCCAGGATTTCTTCCAGCTTGCCCTGCTCCTCACGCAGGCCCGTCAGCTCCTGCTCAATCTTGATCGCCTCCAGTCGGGCGAGTTGGCGCAGCCGGATTTCAAGAATGTCTTCAGCCTGCCGGTCGCTCAGCGCAAAGCGCTCGATCAGCGCGGGCTTGGGCTCGTCGGCCTGCCGGATGATGCGGATCACCTCGTCGATGTTGAGCAGCACCAGCGCCCGGCCTTCGAGGATGTGCATGCGCGCCAGCACCTTGTCCAGCCGGTGCCGGGTGCGGCGCGCCACCGTGGTTTGCCGGAAGGCCACCCATTCGGTGAGCATCTGGCGCAGGCTTTTTTGGGTGGGCCGGCCGTCCAGGCCGATCATCGTCAGGTTGATCGGTGCGCTGGTCTCCAGGCTGGTGTGGGCCAGCAAGTGGGTGATCAGGTCGCCCTGCGCCACCGTGCGGCTCTTGGGCTCAAACACCAGCCTCACCGGCGCATCGCGGCCCGATTCATCGCGCACCGCGTCCAGCACCGCCAGCAGGCTGGCTTTGAGCTGTGTCTGGTCTGCCGACAAGGCTTTTTTGCCGGCCTTGACCTTGGGGTTGCTCAGCTCCTCCACCTCTTCCAGCACTTTTTGGCTGCTGGTGCCGGGCGGCAGCTCGGTGACCACCAGTTGCCACTGGCCGCGCGCCAGGTCTTCGATCTTCCAGCGGGCGCGCACCTTCAAGCTGCCCCGGCCGCTGGCATAGGCCTCGCGGATATCGGCATCGCTGCTGATGATCTGGCCGCCGCCGGGGTAGTCGGGGCCGGGGATCAAGCGGTACAAATCATCGTCAGTCAGCGCGTCGTTGCGGATCAGCGCCACGGCGGCGGCCGAAATCTCACGCAGGTTGTGGCTGGGTATCTCGGTGGCCAGGCCCACCGCAATGCCCGACGCGCCGTTCAGCAGCGCAAACGGCAGGCGGGCCGGCAGCAGGCGCGGCTCTTCGGTCGAGCCGTCGTAGTTGGCGATGAAATCGACCGTGCCTTCGTCGATCTCGTCGAGCAGCAGCCGGGCAATCGGCGACAACCGGGCCTCGGTGTAGCGCATCGCCGCTGCGCCGTCGCCGTCGCGGCTGCCAAAGTTGCCCTGGCCATCGATCAGCGGGTACCTGAGTGAAAACCCCTGGGCCATGCGCACCAGCGCGTCGTAGGCCGCCTGGTCGCTGTGCGGATGAAACCGGCCCAGCACATCGCCCACCACCCGCGCACTCTTCACCGGCTTGGGCGCACCGCTGGCCCCCGGCCCGGTGTGGCCCAGGCCCATGCGCTGCATGGCGTAAAGGATGCGCCGCTGCACCGGCTTGGCGCCGTCGCAGACATCGGGCAGGGCGCGGCCCTTGACGACGCTGAGCGCGTATTCGAGGTACGCCTGCTGGGCGTAATGGGCCAGCGTGACGGCGTCGCCGTTGTCGGCGGGCGGACCGGGCGGAGCGGGTGGGTCGATCAGCGAGAGTTGTTCAGGCATTGGGGGCGGTGGGCGGCGCGGCGCGCGAGCGGGCGCCGGTCAAAGCAAGGGGAAAAACGAGAGCGGCACACCGCCCCGAGAACGATCAGACCACGATGACCAGATCGGAGTA
>JANMKO010000439.1:0-1613 GCA_031372085.1 Betaproteobacteria bacterium | reverse complement strand
CACCACCAATCTGCGCATCAGCCGCAGCCTGGCCGGCCTGCTGGGCCCCGACAGCGCGCTCACGCTCGACGTCTTCAACCTGGCCGACCGCAAAGTCAACGACATCCAGTATTTCTACGCCTCGCAGCCGCGTGGCCTGGCGGCGCAAGACGACCGCCATGTGCACCCGGCCGAGCCGCGCACGGTGCGGGTGACGCTGCGGCTGGGGTTTTGACACGGGTGCGGGTGGATGCGCGCTGGGCCGCTTATGGCCCCTCACCCAGCGCCTGGCGCGCCGACGCCAGCACCAGGCACATCGTCATCGGCCTGACAGGCGATTCAACAAAGCCGCGCGATCGGTAGAACCGCTTGGCGTCTTCTGAGAGGGCGTGCACCAGCAGCGCGGCGACGCCCGCGATCTCAGCAGCCTGCAAGGTGCGCTGCAGCGCATCACGCAGCAATGCGGTGCCCAGCCCCGCCTGGTGATGGTCTTTGTGGATCGCCAGCCGGCCCAGCACCATCACCGGGATCGGGTCAGGCCGGTTGCGGCGCAACGTGCCCGGTGCATCGGCATGGCCAAGCGCGCCGGCGGCAAGGCAGTAGTAGCCGATGACCACATCGCCCGTGCACACAACATATGTGCGTGACGCCCCGCTGACCTGGTTGCCGGTGGCGCGCCGCTTCAGCCAGTCGTCGAGCGACGGCTCACCGCAGGCAAAGGCATCGACTTGATGGTGGGGCGCCAGCGGCTGCGGCGCCGGTATCACCGGCCCGCATCCCACGGCGTTGGTGCGGTCATCAACCTGCGCAGCCGGTCGTTCGGTGCGGGCGGCTTGTCGAGCATCGCCTGAAATGCCGCCATCTTTTCGCTGTCGAGCGTGAAGTAGGTTTGGTCGAGCAGCACGTCCTCCGCCTGCCGGCACGCGGCCTCCAGCATGAAATCAGACCGGCTGCGGCCCAGGCGGCTGGCGGCCTGGTCTATCAAGTCACGCTGCCCGGCTTTGGCGCGGATGCTGATGGTGACGGCTTCTTGGGGCTGGGACATGGTGAGTTCTCTGGCTGAGAAAATTTATAGTGCTATTGAGTATTATATTTGTCAATACAAATAAGTATTTCAAATGTGGTTTTGGCAATCAACGCCAGGGGTTCATGTTGTCCACCGTGACATGTTGGCCCTCGGGCCGGTTGAGGCTGCCGGCCAGATCCAGCACCGACCGGGTCTTGGCGATGCGCTGCCGGTTCAGCGCCAGCAGGCGGCGCAGGATGTCGTCGTCTGGCAAGTCGGCCGCCGGGCCGGGCCAGCCGTAGGCTGCGGCCACCGCCGCGTCCAGCGTGGCGTGGGCCTGGGCCAGCCAGGCCGGGCGCTGGTTGTACAGCTGGGTGAGGGTGCGCTGGGCCAGCGCTTTTTCATGGCCGGGCCGGGCGACGATGCGGTCGGGATACGGTGACGTGGCCAGGCCCAGCGGCGTGACCTCGGGCACACGCTCACACCATTCGGGCGGGTTGAGCCAGGCGTCGCGCAGATCCGTCAGCCGTTTGGCGGCCTGGGCGATGGGCACGGCGTGGGCGCGGGTCTGCGGTGCCAAATCGGCGGGGATCAGCGCGCCGCCGGGCAGGGCCTCGGTGCGCTGGTG
>JANMKO010000409.1:0-3959 GCA_031372085.1 Betaproteobacteria bacterium | reverse complement strand
CGCTGGCCGGCGCGGGCGTTCCGCCGCCGGGGCCGCCGCCGCTGGCGGAAAGCCGGCCTGGCGCAGCGCCTCAAACGCCAGGTTGATGCGCTGCATGCGGCCCACCGCGCCGGCCTGGGCGTTGCGGTCCGGGTGCCAGTGCGACACCAGCCGGCGCCAGGCGGCCTTGACCTCGGGCTCGGTGGCGCCGGGCGCCAGGCCCAGCTCGGCGTAGGCGTTGTCAGTGGCCAATCAAAAGTCCTGTCGGGTGCACGGGGTGGGCCCAGGCCCGCCCGCCGTGGTGTGGGGTGGCCGGCGATGGTAGTGGCAAGCGGCAACCGGCAACCGGCAACCGGCAACCGGCAACCGGCAACCATCAACCGGCAACCGGCAAGCGTCAATCCGACAAGCGACAGCGGCAGCGGCAGCGGCAGCGGCAGCGGCAGCGGCAAGCAAGCAAAAAGCCAGGCGCCCAGCAACCCGCCGCGCCGCCGCGCCGCCGCTGGCCGCCACCACCGGCCGCCGGGCTGGGCCCCGGGCGCTGCATCGGCCTGAAAAACAAGCCGGCGGCACCCGCCATTCCGCCTGGCGGTGCACCCAGGGAAACCCGGACTTGCTGGCGGGTGGCGGGCTGGGTAAAAACAAGACAACCAAAAACGAATGAAAACGAACATTCGTTTTGGTGTTTTTTGGCATAAACAGTCGTATCAACGAACGGAGACGGACATGATCACTGACTTTTCTCAGGCACGCGGCAGACTGGCCCGCGTGCTGTTGGCGGCGGCGCTGGCATCGGGCATGGCCGCAGCGCCGGCCCGGGCAGGCACGCCGGTGCCGGCGGTGACCGGGCCGATCGCCAGCACCGCCCAGTCGCACCCCTTCGGCGGCGCGGCGCACACGCTGCGGCCGCAAGACCTGGCCAAGCTGGGCTATGTGGAGGAAGAGTTCCTGATGAGCGGCCAGGCGAATGTCTACGACTGGCCGGCACCGGGGCCGGCTGTCGTGCGCACGGCCGATGCGCCCTACACCACGCGGCTGCTGGTGCGCCGGCCGATCAGCCCGAAGAAGTTCAGCGGCAACGTGGTCGTCGAGCCGCTGAACCCGTCCAACCTGTTTGACTTGAACATCGGCTGGGGCCTGTCGGGTGAGCACTTTGTGCGCAACGGCGATGTCTGGGTGGGCGTCACCGTCAAGCCGGTGTCGGTGGTGGCGCTCAAAGCCTTTGATCCGGTGCGCTACGGCGCGCTGTCGTTTGCCAACCCGCTGCCGTTGAGCGACCCCAACAACTGCGCCACCGTGCCGGGCGATTCATCGCGCAGCACCGAGAACGGTCTGGCCTGGGACATCATCAGCCAGACCGGTGCCTGGCTCAAAAGCCAGCACAGCAGCAACCCGTTGCGTGCGGCCAAAGGCTTCAACCTGCAGCGGCTGATCGGCTTTGGCTACTCGCAGACCGGCGGCTACATGTACAACTACATCAACGGCATTCACCCGCTGGAGACCGCCCGCAACGGCGGCCAGCCGCTGTACGACGCCTACATCGTGGCGGTGGCCGGCGGTGCGTTTGCCGGCATCTACCCGATCAACCAGTGCCGCGCCGTGCCAGCGCTGGCCGACGTGCGGCGCCAGTTCAGCCAGGTGGGCGTGCCGATCATGCACATCATGTCGCAGTCAGATTACCTGCGCGGCATCACCGCACGCCGGCCCGACAGCGACCAGCCGGGTGACTTGTTCCGCCACTACGAGATGGCCGGCGCCGGCCATGCCACGCCCGACGAGCTGTACAGCGCGGCCAAGCCCGAGGACATCGTCAAAGCCGGCCGCGCGGTGCCGCCGATGGCCTGCAACGAGGGGCCACGCAGCCGGTTTCCGTCCAGCATCCACTTCAATGCCGTGTTCCAGAACATGGACTTGTGGCTGCGCCGCGGCCTGCCGCCGCCGCATGCGGATGTGATCGAGGTGCGCAACGGCGCCGGTGTGAAAGACGTGTTCGGCAACCTGGTGGGTGGCCTGCGCAGCCCGTATGTGGACGTGCCCACCAGCACCTGGAACGGCGCGTCCACCGGGGCCAGCTTCTGCTTCATCGCCGGCCATGAGATCCCGTTCGACCAGGCCCGCCTGAACCAGCTCTACCTCAACCACGGTGACTATGTGCAGAAGGTCAAGGCCAGCGTCTTGCGCCTGGTGCAGGACCGCTTGCTGACCCCCGCCGACGCGCGGAAGCTGACGCGCGAAGCAGCGTTGTCGCAAATCCCTTGACCCGCCCCGCCCCCCACAGCAAGCCAGGAGAACGCCATGACACCACCCCCCCGCAACGCCGCCCTGCGCCGCGCCGCGCTGGCCGCCGCCATGATCGCTGCCGTCGGTGCTTGGGCGCCCGCCCAGGCAGTTGACATCGACTGGGGCGCCCACGGCCCGGCCCGGCTGGCGCAGCGCAACCCGCTCGATTACTTCATCGACACCTATGCCTTCAGTGTGGGCAGCGGCAGTTGGCAGATCGCCAGCACCGCCGTGTCGAATGAGTTGACACTGGCCGGCAGCCCGGTCTACGCCATCCTGGGCGGCAGCTACGGCCTGTATGCCGACCCCGACGGCACACCCGAGAGCGGTGACGAGACGGCCGTCGGTGCCGGCCTGGCCCAATTCAACGGCCTGACTGGTGAGCTGTCGTCGGTGGCCGTCATCGGCCAGGGCCGTTATTACTACCTGGTCACCGGCCTGGCCTACGGCAGCGCGGGCGGCGCCTACCAGCTCAGCTCGGCCGTCACGGCAGTGCCCGAGCCTGCCGCGCTGGCACTCTGGCTGGCCGGCGCGGCGGCGCTGGGCGTTGTGGGCTGGCGCCGGGGCCGCCCGGGCAGCCGGCGGGCGTGATCTTGCGGCCCCAGCCGCCTGCGCCGCCCACGCCGCCCGACACGCCGCCAGACACGCCGCCAGACACGCCGCCTGACCGGCGCTTTGTGGCGGCGCTGGCGCGCGGGCTGCAGGTGTTGCGCTGCTTTGACCCCGACGACCAGTGGCTGGGCCACCGTGAGATCGCGCGCCGCACCGGCCTGCCGCCGTCCACCGTGTCGCGGCTGGCCTACACGCTCAAGCAACTGGGCTGCCTGAAGGCCGGGCCGGGCATCGGCCAGTACGGGCTGGACGTGGGTGTGGTCGCGCTCGGCTTTTGCATGCTGGGCCGCTACGAGATTGCCCGCATCGCCCGGCCGCACATGCAGGCACTGGCCGATGAAGCGCAGGCGTCCGTGTCACTGGCGGTGCAGCACGGGCCCGAGGCGCTGTTTGTCGGCCACTGCAAGGGCAGCGCTGCGCGGCCGGTGATGGGCCTGGACATCGGTGCCCGGCTGCCGATGCTGACCACCGCCATCGGCCGGGCGCTGATCGCAACGCTGGATGCCGACGCGCGCGCGCTGCTGCTGCTGCGCTTTGCGCGCGACGGCCAGGCCGTCGCTGCCGCTGACATCGGCCAGCGCCTGGCCGACTTTGCGGTGACCGGCTACACCAGTTCAGCCGGTGAATGGCAGACCGGCCTGAACGCGGTGGCGGCACCGGTGCTGCTGGGCGGAGGCATGCAACCGCTGGCACTGAGCTGCGGCGCGGCCAGCGCCCAGCTCTCAGGGCCGCAACTGCAGGCGATGGGCCGCCGCGTGGTGGCGGTGGCGGACGCGGTGCGCCGCGCGGTGCAGCGCGGCGCCTGAGGCAGGCGTGAAGTGCAGCGCGACGCCTGAGGCAGCCGCGCCGGGCTCAGGCCGAGACGATCCAGCCCTCCAGCGCGTCCACCCCCGCCGGCAGCCCCCAGCCCGGCTGGCGTGCCGCCCAGCCGGCCTGCACCAGGCACAGCACGGCGTCCAGCGCGTCACCGCTGGCGTCGTCGGCCAGGCTGTCGCGCTGCGCGGCGCTGAGCTTGAGCCGCAAACCCAGCCGGGTGCGGCCCTGCTCCAGCGCCTCGACGATGTCTTTGCGGGCGATCAGCCGGTCGG
>JANMKO010000370.1:0-2551 GCA_031372085.1 Betaproteobacteria bacterium | reverse complement strand
CCCGGGGCTGTGGCTGTGGCGCCACCCGCGCCCCATCGGTGCTGCCGGCCGCTGCATCGGCCAGACCGATCTGCCGGTGCCGGCGCGCCGGGCCAAGCGCCTGGCGCACCGCATCCGCCACACCGCACGCCGTGAGTCACTGCCCCGGGTGGTCTGGACCTCACCGCTGCGGCGCTGCGCCGATGTTGGTCGCTGGCTGGCGCGCTGGGGCTGGGCCCACCACATCGACGCCCGCCTGCTGGAGCTGGATTTTGGCCACTGGGACGGCCAGCACTGGGCCAACATCGCCCTGGCCGAGGTGGCCGGGGTGGCCGGGGTGGCCATGTGGGAGGCCGATTTTGCGCAGCATGCCCCGGGCGGGCGTGAATCGCTGGCCACCCTGGCGGCCCGCTGCCAGACCTTCATCGCCGAGCGCGCCGGCCACCGTCAACCGCTGCTGCTGGTGGCCCACGCCGGCTGGATCAACGCCAGCGCGGTGGGCGATGCCAGCCGCCTGGCCGCCACCGACTGGCCCGCCGCACCGGTTTACGGCAGCTTGACCCGCCGGCCTGCGGCGCCTTGATCCACCCGCCAAGGAGGCTGTCGGGCTTTGGGTCGGGCTCGGCCCAAAGCCCAACAGGCTCCTACGCCGCCGTTTTGAGCCGCTGCCCGGTGTCGCACCAGGGGCGCACCGCGCAGGCGGCGCACTTCGGCAAGCGGGCGGTGCAGACATAGCGCCCGTGCAGGATCAACCAGTGGTGGGCGTCCTGCCGGTAGGCGGCCGGCACCCGCCGGTCCAGCTGCAACTCCACCGCCAGCGGGGTTTTGCCCGGCGCCAGCCCGGTGCGGTTGCCCACCCGGAAGACGTGCGTGTCCACCGCATTGGTGGGCTCACCAAACGCCACGTTGAGCACCACATTGGCGGTCTTGCGGCCCACGCCCGGCAGCGCCTGCAGCGCGGCCCGGCAACGCGGCACCTGGCCGCCGTGCTGGTCTACCAGCAGGCGGCAAGTCAGCAACAGGTGCTTGGCCTTGTTGCGGAACAGCCCGATGGTGCGGATCAAGTCGGCCACCGCCGGCTCACCCAGCACCAGCATCTGCTGCGGTGTGCTGGCGATGGCAAACAAGCGCCGCGTGGCCTTGTTGACCGACACATCGGTGGCCTGGGCCGACAACAGCACGGCGGCCAGCAGCTCAAACACGGAGGTGTACTCCAGCTCACTGGCCGGCTGCGGATTGGCGGCGGCCAGCGTGGCAAAAAAGGGCTCGATGGCGGCGATTTTCATGGGCATGGTTGTCAGCGGCTACCTCGATGCCAGCCGACGCGCATGCACCCGCGCGTGCAGCGCCGGCAGCAGTTGCACCGCCAGAATGCAAGCCAATATCAACACACAGCCGGCCAGCCCGGTGGGCGCCAGCCGGTCACCCATGAGCCAGGCACCAAACAGCGCGGCAAACACCGTCTCAGACGACAACAGGATGGCCGCGTCCGCCGGGTGGGCATGGCGCTGGCCGATCACCTGCAAGGTAAAACCCACGCCCACCGACAAAAACCCGGTGTAGGCGATGGCACCAGCCGCAGCGCGCAGGCCGTCGGCGCTGATCGTCTCGAACCCCAGGCCCAGGCCACCGCTGACCAGCGCGCAAACCACAAACTGCCCGCAGGCCAGCAGGTAGGCGCCGCGCATCTTGTTGGCCACCTGGCCCACCAGCAACACATGCACCGCCCACGGCGCGGCGCTGAGCATCACCCACCCATCGCCGGCAGACAGCGCTTGCAGCGACGCGCCGGTGAGCAGCCAAACGCCCAGCAGGCAGCCGGCGGCAGCGGGCCAGACGCTCCAGTGCGGCAACTGGCGTTGAAACAGCCAGGCCAGCACCGGCACCAGCGGCACGTACAGCGCCGTCAAAAAGCCGGCGTTGGTCACGCTGGTGGTCATCAGCCCCACTTGCTGCATCACCACGCCGGTGCACAGCAGGCCGCCCAGCAAGGTGATCCAGCGCGCGTCGGCGCGGCCCGGCGGGTGGCCGGCGGCGCGCAGCGCCTGCCACTCGCGCCAGGCCAGCGGCGCCACCACCAGCGCGCCCAGCGCAAAGCGCAGGCCGGTGAAGGTGAGCGGCCCCACGCCCGCCATGCCCCGCGCCTGGCCGACAAATGCCGAGCCCCAGATCAGCGCGGCCAGCAGCAGCAGGCCGTTGGCTTTGAGCCGCGACATCGGATTGGCCGTCATGGCGTGGCTTTCATGGCAGCTGATGCCGGCTCACGGTGCGCCCGCAGCGGCCTGGCGGGCGCGGGCGCGGGCCACGGCGGCGTCGATCACGGCGCGCTTTTTATCGGCCGGGGCGGCGGCGCCCGCAGGCTGACCGGCCAGCGCTGCGGCGGCGGCATCGGCCTGCGGCGCGGCTGCGGGATCGGCCAGCAGCGCATCGGGCGGCAGATCGGGCAGCAGATCGGCCAGCAGCGCATCGGCCGGCAGCGCATCGGCCGGCAGATCGGCGGTTTTGCCGGCGGCCCTGGCGGCCAGGCGGCCGTCCTGCTCAAACTGGCGGCGCAGCGCACGCTGCTGGTGGG